>JAHHSF010000001.1 GCA_020025375.1 Oscillospiraceae bacterium
CGGTCGGGCCGCTCGGTGACCCCCACCATGGGAAAGGGGGTGTCGGTCTCGTCGATGATATACTCCTCCAGGTTGCCGGTGGCAAGAAGGGCGTCAATGTCAATGGCCTCCACCCGGCGGCGGACCTTGTCCACCAAATCCGGGTCGGTGAGTCCCTCCACCCAGAGGATGTCCACCGGGGTAAGGGAGCGGCGGCCCACGATCTGCTCCTGGATCTTCAGCTCAGGGGTACGCAGATGCCGCCGGACCAGGCTGGTGTTGGTACGGAGATTCTCCACAAAGGCATCCCGGGCCCCCTTCACTGCCGGCTCGTTCTCCGGTGCGGAGATGGACCGCTTTTCCTCCGTTCCCACGCCGAAGGAGAGGGCCTTGCTCATCCCTGGGAATAAAAGGATACAGTTGCCCGCAATGAGGTCGTCCACCACTTGGTCCATTTCACTCCGCACCTCTGCCCCCAGGTTATAGAGGGCGCCATGGGCCATTTGCTGAAAGGCCTCCTCCAGGGGAAGCTCCCGCAATCTCTCATCCTGGGCCAGCGGGCGGAGGACATAGTCCCCCGCCCGTTCCATCCGTACCATCCCTCCCACGGTGAAGAGCTCCACCTGCTTTTGTGGATCGCCGGCCAAGTATAGGGTCCGCTTTGCAAAATCCGCACAGTTATTAAATACGGATATAATACTCTCCGCTGTCAATGGAAGAGGTATTTTTGGTTCCTGCCGGGGATGGGGAGGCGGAATCTCCTGTTTTCGCCCAAAAAATCCCATGGTCGTCCCCCCTCCTTTTCCCGGTCAGCATTTCCCGGAAGCAGGGGAAATATACCTCCTTTTCTTTGAGCAAACACGCTCCGCACCCCATCGCCGCACCGCTTTTTCCAATTCGCAGATGACCAACGGCGTTATGGACAGGGCCAGCACCGTCCCCCACTGAGCCACCGTCATGGGGACCACTGAAAAAACCGCCATAAGGGGCGGCAGGCAGAGGACCGCCAGTTGCATGGCCGTCCCCGCCAAAAACGCCTTGTTCATGGCCGGGTTTGCAAAGACACCGATTCGGAACAGGGAGGCATGCTCACTCCGCACGTCGAAGGCATGGAAAAGCTGGGAGAGGGTAAGGGTGGCAAAAGCCATCGTGTTGGCGGTCGCATGGCCCAACCCTGGCTCGGAAAGGAAAAACTCCCCCAGAAAGAAGGCCGTCAAAGCCAGAAAACCCACCATCACTCCCTGCCAGACCAGCCGGACGGCAAAGCGCCCGGCAAAGAGGCTCTCCCCCGCCGGGCGGGGCGGCTCCTCCATTACCCCCGGCTCCACCGGCTCCACTCCCAGGGCCAGGGCAGGCAGCGAGTCGGTCACCAGGTTGAGCCACAGAAGCTGGACGGGAAGCAAGGGCATCTGCTCAAACCCCAGCAGGGTCGCCAGGAAAATGGTAAGAATCTCCCCGATGTTGCAGGAGAGAAGGTAGTGAATGGCCTTTTTGATATTGGAATAGATTCCCCGACCCTGCTCCACCGCTGAAACGATGGTGGAAAAGTTGTCGTCGGTGAGGATGAGATCGGCGGCACTCTTTGCCACGTCGGTGCCGCTCCGCCCCATGGCGCAGCCGATGTCCGCCGTCTTGAGGGCGGGGGCGTCGTTCACCCCATCCCCCGTCATGGCCACCACCCGCCCCTGCTTTTGCAAGGCCTTTACGATACGCATTTTATGTTCCGGGGTAACCCGGGCAAAAACAGAAAACTTCTCCACATCCTCCTCCAGAACCGACTGGGGCAAAAAGTCCAGCTCGGCTCCGGTGACCGCCCTATCGCCCGGTCCCATGATGTCCAGCTCCTTGGCAATGGCCACGGCGGTGAGCTTGTGATCCCCGGTGATCATCACCGGGCGGATGCCCGCTTCCCGGCACCGTGCCACCGCCCCCTTCACCTCGGGCCGGGGCGGGTCCATCATCCCCAACAGGCCAACGAAAACGAGATTGTCCTCATCCTCCGGGGTCAGGACCCCCGGGTCGGCGGGAAAGTCCCGGTAAGCCACCCCCAGCACCCGAAGGGCCCGGCCCGCCATGGCCTCGTTTTCCGCCAGGATGCGCCGCTTCAGGCCCGGTGTCATGGGGACCTCCTCCCGGTCCAGTGCCCCCCGGCACCGTTCGGCCAGCAGGTCAGGCGCACCCTTTACCAAAAGCCTGTATTTTCCCTCCCCCAGTGGGTGGAGGGTGCTCATCCGCTTTCGGTCGGAGTCAAAGGGCAACTCCCGCTTCCGGGGGCACTCCTTCTCCATGGTCTCCTTATCCAGCCCCTCCTTCGCCGCCGCCAGCACCAGGGCGGCCTCGGTGGAGTCCCCCGCAACCGTGCCGTTGGGCCGGAGAACGGCGTCATTGCACAGGGCTCCAATGGTAAGGGCGGCCACCTTTTGCTCGGGCCGCAATGTAAACAGCTCGGTCACCGTCATCTTGTTCTGGGTGAGGGTCCCGGTCTTGTCCGAGCAGATGACAGAGGCACACCCAAGGGTCTCCACCGCCGGGAGCTTCTTTACGATGGCATTCCGCCCGGCCATCTTCCCAACCCCCATGGCCAGGACGATGGTGACGATGGCGGGAAGCCCCTCTGGGATGGCGGCCACTGCCAGAGAGACGGCAGTAAGGAACATATCCAGCATATTTTTCCCCGCGATGAGCCCTACTCCAAACATGACAGCGCAGACGCAGAGGCAGAGGAAGGAGAGGGCCTTGGAGATCTCGTCCATCTTCTTCTGCAGAGGGGTCTCTCCCTCCCCCTGCCCCAGAAGAAGCCCGGCGATGCGCCCCACCTCGGTGTCCATCCCCGTGGCTACTACCAGGGCGGTACACCGCCCGGCGGTGATAAGGGTGGCGGAAAGGAGCATATTCACCCGGTCCCCCAAGGGCAGGTCAGCGGGCAGGGCCTCTGCCGCCTTTTTCCCCACCGGCACCGATTCCCCGGTCATGGCTGACTCGTCCGCTTTCAGGGCGGAAGCCTCTAAAATACGGCAGTCTGCGGGGACCTGGTCCCCCGCTTCCAGCACCAGGATATCCCCCACCGCCAGCTCCTCTGCGGGCAGCTGGACCGGCCGCCCGTCCCGCAGGACCAGGGCCTGGGGAGCGCTCAGCTTCCGCAGGGCATCCAGCGCCCTCTGGGCGTTGTCCTCCTGCGCAATGGAGATGACGGCGTTCACCCCCACGATAAGCAAAATGATGGCGGCATCCAGCCAGTCCTCTCCTCCGCTGGCCGCCAGGGATAGCCCCGCCGCCGCCAGCAGAACCATAATCATGGGGTCCTTGAGATGAAGCAGGATCCGAAGCCAAAGGGGACTCCTCTTTTGGACCTGGAGGACATTTTTCCCGTCCCGCTCAAGCCGCCGGGCCGCCTCGGTGGAGGAAAGCCCAGTCCGGCTTCCACAAGTCTTTTTCATGGCTTCAGCCACGGTGAAGCTGTGCCACGGTTCCATATACATCCCTCCTTTTGCTTATCAGTATAAGCCGGAGGGCCAGTCCGATTTTCGGGAATGGTGGGCGGCGGATAAAAAAAGGACTTCCCTGCTTTCAGGGAAGTCCTTTTTTCAGCTGCCGGGGGTCGCCTTGGGATTCAGCTCTGCCAGGGCGGTGGCATCCTGGATGGCGATTTCGGCCCGCAGGGCGTTCAGATTCTCCAGATAGCCGGGCAAATCCAGAGTCTCATAGGCTTCGGTGGTCTCCACCACGGCGTTGTCCAGCCAGCCCACCATCATGCTGTCCATATAGGCGGCGTGCTGCTTATTCCGGATCGCGGCCTTCAGCTCCTCGGTGGCGGGGTCCAGCCGGAGGATGATATGGTAGCCAACATCGCTCTCCACCAGACCGCTGATCTCGCCGTACTCCAGGCTTCGGGTCCCCTCCTCAAAGGGACGGATCATCTGCCCGGAGGTAAAGGTGTAGCCATCGGGATTGGCGGCCCGACCGCCGTCCTCGCTGTGGAGGTTCATGAGCTGGTCGAAGGCGGCGGGCAGATCCTCGGAGGCCTGCAGCTCGGCCAGGACCTCCTCGGCCTTGGCCTTCTTGGCCGCCCGCTCCTCCTCGGACAGGGGCTGGTTGGTCAAGGGGTCCACCGTCATAAAGAGAATGTGCTTGGCCCTCAGAATGTCGTTTGCTTCGATGTAATCGGCCACCTCATCCTCGTCAAGGCCGCCGGAGTCATTGTCCAGCATCTTCCCATAGTACGCCTGAAGGTTCTGGAACAGGTAAGGGGTCTTGCCGATTCGGTCATAACCCTCCCGGCTCAGGCCCACCTGGAGGAGCCACTTGTCAAAGGTGACCTCGCCCCCCTGCTCTGCGATGGTCTTGGTCATCATAGCGTCATACTCGGCCTCCTGCTCGGGAGTCAGGCCGCAGTCCAGCTCCTTGGCCTTATTCTCCACCACCTGATAGAGTTTGATGCTCTCCAGCCCCTCCTCCTTAAGAAGCTGTTCCAGAGGCTTGCCCTTCAGCTCGGCGGTCCAGTCCAGCTCACCGCCGCCGAACTGATAATACTGCATCATCTCGGCGGCATAGCCCACCATATAGAGGTACCGCTCCGCGTCCACCGGGGCGCCGTCCACGGTAAAAAGGGTGGTGTCCTTGGGAATACCGACGGTGTACTCCACCGCGTCGGGGATGGTGGCAGGGTCAAAGCCCACGGGCTTATCCAGCGTCTCACCCAGCTTGTTGAACCCCACAAAGGCCAGGACGCTGACCAGCGCCATGCCGATGATGGTAACAGAACGCTTCATTCTTTTTCCTCCTATATGTGCAAAGACAGGTTCCAGGCGGCTTACCGCCTAATTTTAAGTATTATAACACATCGGCCCCTGGGATACAAGAAATTGATTTTCCTGTCCCGCTTCCATAAAATATACCGAAGCATCAACCCAGTGATCAATTCGGCTTTGTAGTGTTCCCTTTTCAAGGGGGACCGAAATTTTGCGGCTCCCCCGCAAAAAAGAACTCCCTCAGGCCCTGAGGGAGTTCTTTCTATTCCCGGCCCGGGGTGTCCACGCTTTTGGCGTAATCCTCCAGGAGCTTCTGCCCCAGGCGGAGCACATCCTCGCCCTTTTTGAGCCGCAGGGAGAGGTAGGGCTTCTCCCCCGCCGAGAAGAGCAGGCGGCCCTTGTACTTGTCCTGGGCGCAGAGGGCAGAAACCCGGGCGAAGTCCATGTTCCCCAAGGTCAGGTTCAGATTCATCCCCCGCTGGGTAAGCTCGGTAATCCCAAGCCCGGCGGCGGTGGCCCGGAGGAGGGCCACGGTGATAAGGTTATTCACCGGCCGGGGCGGGTCCCCATAACGGTCGATGAGCTCATCCACCAGGTCGTCGGCCTCCTCTTCGTTCTGAATCCGGGCGATCCGGCGGTAGAGGTCCATCCGTTGCTCCGGCATGGGCACATACCGGTCGGGGATGGAGGCCACCACCGTGAGGTCAGCCTGACACTCGGTCTTTTTCTCGGCGGTGCGGCCCTGCTCTTCCAGCACGGCATCCTCCAAAAGCTGAAGGTACATATCATAACCCACGCTCATTAAAAACCCGGATTGCTCGGGTCCCAGGACGTTGCCCGCCCCCCGAATCTCCAGGTCCCGCATGGCGATCTTAAAGCCGGAGCCAAACTCGGCAAACTCCCGGATGGCCCCCAGGCGCTTGGCCGCCACCTCGGTGAGGACCTTGCCGGGCCGGTAGGTGAGATAGGCGTAGGCCCTTCTCGTGGAACGGCCCACCCGGCCCCGAATCTGGTGGAGCTGGGCCAAGCCCATCTTGTCCGCGTCCTCGATGATGAGGGTATTGGCGTTGGGGATGTCAATTCCGGTCTCGATAATGGTGGTGCAGACCAGCACGTCCACCTCTCCGTCGGTCATCCTGCTCATCACGTCGTTAATCTCTTCCTGGGTCATCTTGCCGTGGGCGATGGCAATGTTCACATCCTCCCCCAGCATCTGGCCCAGGCGCGAGGCGGTCCTGGCAATGGTCTCCACCCGGTTATGGAGGTAGTAGACCTGCCCGCCCCGCTCCAGCTCCCGGCGGATGGCATCCGTAAGGGCGGACCAGTCGTGCTCCAGCACATAGGTCTGCACCGGCTGGCGGTCAACGGGCGGCTCCTCCAGAGTGGACATATCCCGGATACCGGACAGCGCCATGTTCAGGGTCCGGGGGATGGGGGTGGCGGAGAGGGTGAGCACATCCACCTGTTTGGACAGCTCCTTCAGCTTCTCCTTGTGGGTCACGCCGAAACGTTGTTCCTCATCCACCACCAGAAGCCCCAGATCCTTAAAGATCACGTCCTTCTGCAAAAGCCTGTGGGTCCCCACCAGCAGGTCGATCTTCCCCTCACCCAGGCGGCGGAGGATGTCCTTAATTTGGGCGGGCGTGCGGAAACGGGAGACCGTCTCAATGACCACGGGATAGCGCTCAAACCGCCGCTTGGCGGTGAGGAAATGTTGCCGGGCCAGGACGGTGGTGGGCACCAGGATGGCGGCCTGCTTCCCGTCAAGGACGCATTTCATGATGGCCCGGAAGGCCACCTCCGTCTTACCGTAGCCCACATCGCCGCAAAGGAGGCGGTCCATGGGCCGGGCCGTCTCCATGTCCTTTTTGATCTCGGCGATACAGCGGAGCTGGTCGTCGGTCTCGGTGTATTCAAATTGCTCCTCAAACTCCTTCATCCAGGGGGAGTCGGGAGAAAAGGCATAGCCGGGCGTGCGCTGGCGCTGGGCGTAGAGCTGGATGAGTCCCTTGGCCAGGTCCTTGGCCGCCCCTTTTGCCTTCCGCTTGGCCTTTTCCCAGGAATCCCCCCCCAGGCGGGAGAGCTTCTTGGTCTCCGGGTTGTCCCCGGCCCCAATATACTTACTCACCAGGTTGAGCTGGGTGGCGGGGACGTAGAGCACATCGGCCCCGGCGTAGGCGATCTTCAGATAATCCTTCTCAACGCCGTCGGTGACCATCTTCACCATGGCCACATAACGGCCGATGCCATGCTGCTCATGGACTACCAGATCCCCCTGGGACAGGTCGGTAAAGGTCTCCAGCTTCTGGCGGCTGGTGGCCGCCTTGGGCCGGAGCTTCTTCCGGGCGGCGGGCGCCCCCTCAGTGAGAATGGCAATCTTCCCGTCGGTGTACTCCAACCCGGCGGACAGGCCGCCCAGGGCAATGACCGCCTTGCCGGGGGCGGGAAGCGCATGGAGCTGAAAGTCCACGGCGGTCTTCACCTTGTTTTCCCGCATAAGGGTCTGGAGGTTCAGGCACCGCTGCTCACTGGAGACCAGGATGACGGCGGACTAGCCCCCGGCCGCATAGAGCTTCGGGTCGGAGACCGCGGTCTCCAGGCTGGCACCGAAGGAGGGTGTCTGCTTGATCAGCAAACTGAGCAGAGCTTTGGGGGCCTCGGGATAAGCGGAGACCGAAAAGGAATCCAGATAGGCCACCGGCCAGTCCTGGAGGCGGGCCATGAGCTCCTCCATGGTCCGGGCGAAGGTGGCCAGCTTCCCGGCCACCACCCCGTTTTCCACCATGACGGCGGCATCCTCGTTCAGTTGCCAGAGGTAATTTTTCCCCCGCTCAGCCACCCGGCTGCTCTCTGAGAAAAGGACCACCGCATCGGGGGGCAGATAGTCGGCTGCCGTGGCCATTTCAGGATAGATGAGTGCCAGGTAGCGGTCCATGGCCGGGAAGGAAAGCCCCTGGTGGATGCGCTCCCGGTCCTTTTCCAACTTCTCCACCAGAGCCGGGTGCTTCTTTTCCGAGGAAATAAGCCGTTCCAGGGCCTCGGTAAGCCCGGCCACCCCCCCAGGGGCGAACTGGGGCAGGACCTCGGCGGCAGGCAAAATTTCCGCCTCGGAAATATTCATCACCCGGCGCTGGGTGGTGGGGTCGAAGAAGCCCATGGAGTCCACCTCGTCCCCGAAAAACTCGCACCGCACCGGCTTTTCGTGGCTGGGAGAGAAAAAGTCCAGGATGCCGCCCCGGAGGGCAAACTGTCCCACCCCCTCCACCTGCTCACACCGGGCGTAGCCGGCGGCGGCCAGCGTATTGGCCAGCTCATTCAGGTCGTAAACTCCACCTACCCGAAGAAGCTGGGAAGCCTGGGCCAGCATGGCGGGCGGCATGGTCCGCTGGAGGAGGGCATCCACTGTGGTGACCACCACCGGGGCCATATCGTCCACCATGGCACGGAGGACAGACAGGCGGCGGTGCTCCCACTGGTGGGAGGCGGTGGCGGCCTCGTAAAAGGTCAGCTCCCGGGCGGGCAGAAGGCGGTAGTCCTCCCCGGTAAGGGCCCGCACGTCAGCCCCCAGCCGCTCGGCCTCGTGCTCATCGGAGCAGACCAACACCACCGGGCGGCCCTGGAGGGCCCGGAGCCCGGCGGCGAAAAAAGCCCGGTGAACGGCCGAAAGGCCGGAGACCGCCACGGGACAGCGGCCGCTGTCCATGGCGGCCACCAGCCGCTCAAATTCCGGTATTTGTTTGAGATAAGAGGTGAGTATCTTCATGCTTCCTCCCTATAGGGCCGGACGACGGCCCAGGCTGAACGGTTCTTTTTTGAGGGTCAGCCACCCAGGCTCTCCCATAGGTCCTGGGCGGTCTGCCGTGCGACCAGCTTGTTTCCGTGGTCCAGGACGTAGCGCAGGTGTGGCTTGGCCCCCTCCTTGTCCCCCTGGGCCAGGGCGCACTTGGCCAGACCCAGATGGGCGATGACCTGATTTCGGGGAGAGGCATCCTCTTCCAGCAGTTCCTCATAGAGCCGCTCCACCCGGGGGCTCCCCCCCTCCTTCAAAAGGAGCAGGGCGCACTGGTTGAGGCGGATGGCGATTTGGCTGGCCTGGAAGATGCCGGTGTTCGGACGCACCCCGGCCAGGAGCCGCCCGACCTCCTCCATCTCTCGTTCCATCTCCTCCACCCGGCCCAGGGCACCCAGGGCGGCGGCCCGGTTGTTCCGGCAGACCAGCATGGGCTCCTGAAACCGCTCCTGAAGCCGGGATTGGATGGAATCCAGCTCGGTCAAAGCCTCCTCGTACCGCCCCAGGGCGATGAGGGCCGAGCTTTTGTTCAGCCGCCAGGCCAGCAAAGACGCCCGGCCGCTCTTTCCCCTCCGGTCAAACTGGTCCAGGCTGTCCTGGGCCAGCTCCAGCAGAGGCTTGGGGTCACAGTCCCTATTCATGGCTACCAGGGCCTCCCGGCTCCGTCGTTTGATACAGCTTCCATATAAAAGGAGCCAGGGAAGCTCCGCCGCCACCATCAGGCAGAGGACCGTGAGAAGGGAGACCCCCATAGGAGTCAGGATAAAAAGAGCGTTGGCCCCCACAATTCCCCCGATGAGCAGGACCCCCAGCTTGTAATTCCGGCAGACCCAACGTGTCATACTTCCGTCCCCCCATCTCTTTCTTTTAAGTGTTTATCCGTCCAGCCCCGGTGGGTGAGCTTTCTTAGTTAAATCGGTTCATGGCCCGGTCAGGACCCTCCTTAAGAAGGCACTCCACCGCGTCGGCCGCCTTTTTCACAGCGACATCCATGGCCTTGCGGTCCTCCGGCTGAAACTTGCCCAGGACCCAGTCCGCCATATCGTAATCCGGGTGAGGCTTTTGGCCCACCCCGATCCGCACCCGGGGAAACTTGTCCGTCCCCAGGTGCTGAATAAGATTCTTGAGGCCGTTGTGGCCCCCGGCGCTTCCGCCGGTGCGGATGCGCAGCTTGCCGGGAGGCAGGGCCACATCATCGCAGACCACCAGGATCCGCTCTGGGGGAATCTTATAAAAGCGGGCGGCATCGGCCGCCGCCTCGCCGGAGAGGTTCATATAAGTCACCGGCTTCATGAGAAGGACCTTCTGTCCCCCCAGCTCGGTGGTGTTGGTGAGGGCCCGGTGCTTCAGCTTCTGGAGCGGGATCTTCTTCCGCTCCGCCAGCTCATCCGCCACCTCAAAGCCGATGTTGTGCCGGGTGTTATCGTACTGGTCACCCACATTGCCCAGGCAGACCACCAGCCACTGGGCCCCGCCTGATTTGCTAAATAACATGGTTTCACCTCAAATGAAAAAGAAACGGGCGGGAGCAGGTCCCGCCCGTTTTCGCTTGTTGCGACAAAGATTAGGTAAAGAGCTTGGAGACGGAGATCTCCTCGTAGATGCGGTCGATGGCCTCGGCGAACATATGGGAGACCGAGAGATACTTAATCTTATCACACTTGACCTCCGGACGGGAGGGAACGGTGTCGAGAAAGACCACTTGGTTAATATAGCTCTGCTCGATGCGCTCGATGGCGGGGCCGGAGAGAACGCCGTGGGAGGCGCAGGCGGTCACGTCGATGGCGCCTCCGATTTCCACGAGGGCCTTGGCGGCACCGCAGAGGGACCCGGCGGTGTCCACCATGTCGTCAAAGAGAATGACCTTCTTGCCCCGGACGTCACCGATGATGTTCATTACCTCGGAGGAGTTGGCCTTCTGGCGGCGCTTGTCCACGATGGCCAGGTTCATGCCCAGCTTCTGGGCGAAGGCCCGGGCGCGGGCCACGGAACCCACGTCGGGGGAGACCACGATGGTGTCGTCCTCCTGGCCCTTGTACTTGTCCCGGAAGTACTCCACGAAGATGGGGTTGCCCAGGAGGTTGTCCACGGGGATGTCGAAGAAGCCCTGGATCTGGGAGGCGTGGAGGTCCATCGTCAGCACCCGGTCGGCGCCAGCGGCCACGATCATGTTCGCCACCAGCTTGGCAGAAATGGGATCACGGGGCTTGGCCTTACGGTCCTGACGGGCATAGCCAAAGTAGGGCATCACGGCGGTGATGCGACCAGCGGAGGCCCGCTTGAAGGCGTCGATCATAACGAGCATTTCCATCAGGTTGTCGTTCACAGGCTGGCAGGTGGACTGGACCACGAAAACATCGGAGCCACGGACAGTCTCATAAATGGAGACGAAATTCTCCCCATCGGAGAAACGGCCCACCTCGGCGTTACCCAGGGTGATGTTCAGGTCCTTACAGATGGCCTCTGCCAGAGTGCGGTTGGAGTTTCCGGCAAAGATCTTGATGTCCTTCCCATGTGCGATCATGTTACTGATACCTCTCTTAACTCTTTTTTTATTTCCTGCCACCCGGAGGGGGCAAATTCACGTATTTCAGCCTTCTTATTTCAGTTTTCCGTCGGCCCGGCGTTTGGCCGCCCAGCCCTCCAGATTTTTCTGCTTCTCCCGGGCCACGGCCAGAGCGTCGGCAGGCACCTCATGAGTAATGGTGGAGCCGGCGGCGGTGTACGCCCCATCCCCCACGGTCACGGGGGCCACCAGGTTGGTGTTGCACCCGATGAAGGCGTGACTGCCGATGGTGGTGCGGAACTTGTGCTTGCCGTCATAGTTGCAGGTGACGACCCCGCAGCCGAAGTTGCAGTCCTCTCCCACGTCGGCATCCCCCACATAGGTCAGGTGAGCCATCTTGGTCCCCTTGCCCAGGTTGCAGTTTTTGAGCTGGACAAAGGCGCCAATCTTGCTCCCCGCCCCCACCACGCAGTGTGGGCGGATGTGCGTGTAGGGGCCAATCTCGCAACCGTCCCGAATCTCGCTTTCCTCACACTGGGAGGCGTTCACCGTCACCCGGTCACCCACGGCGCAATCGGTAAGCATGACATTGGGCCCGATGATGCAGTTTTCTCCCACCACGGTCCTTCCCCGAAGGATGGTGCCGGGCAAAAGAAGGGTCCCCTTCCCCACCGTGACGCCGTCCTCGATGTAGACCGCATCGGGGTCCATCATCTCCACGCCGCTCTCCAACAGCCGCTTGCGGTTCCCGGAAAAATCAGACTGTCCCATAGGAAGATTCCCCTTCCGTCTTTATGGTATCTTGCATTTCTTTTATTATAGCAAAACCATCCCGTTTTTGCATCGGATTTTTATACTTTTCTATAAATTTTCCGTCCAGGCCAAAAAGGAGCCCCCTTTCCCTGTTAAGTACGGTCAAATTACCGTCGAAAACCGAAAAAGAGGGCACTTCCTGTCAAATATTTTTCGCTTTTACGCAAAGGAGAGCTTCCGGCCTATCCCCATCATGTGATAGATGCGGAAGACCTCGGCGGTTGCACAGAGCTTATCGGCCAGATTGACCACCACAGCCTCCCGGTAACGCGGCCGGCGGCGGGCCAGGGGCCACATGTGGGAGATGATGATGTTCTCCTCCACCGGGGAAAGGGTGGTGAGCTCCCCGGCGTTTTTCAGGGCGGCCTTTGGATGGTCGAAGCACTGATTGCCGGGATGGCACCCGGGCTGGCGGGGGTCGTACAGGTAGAGGTCATGAAGCAGGCCGCCCCGGGCGGCGGCGAGATAGTCCCACCCCAGCCTTCTCGCCAGCCGGAAGGCCACATAGGCCACGAAGACAGAGTGATCGTAGCAGGTCACGTCAAAATGGTGCTTGATCCGGCGCATGGCCTTCACCTGGTCGGAGGCGAGCAGGTCCCCCACCGTCTCGCAAAAGCACTGATGATTTCGTTTCAATCATGTCACCTTCCTGCCCCCTTGGGGAGCGCTTTGTTTTCTGCGGCCATCATATCATAACTTTTCTCATTTGTCATTGAAAAAAATGCCCGGAAAGAAATTCGTAAGAAATTCGTAAGACCTTTCCGCTTGTTTTTCCCCCTTTGGGCAGATATACTAACTGTACCATTCAAGACCACACGGTCCAAAAGGGGGACTTCGCTTGATTTCTTTGAACTACCGAGACGCCCGCCCCATTTACGAACAGGTGCGGGACGGCCTGCGCCACCTCATGGTGGCCGGGGCCATCGAGGAAGGGGAAAAGCTCCCCAGCGTGCGGGCGCTGGCCGCCTCCCTGTCCATTAATCCCACCACCATCCAAAAGGCCTATGATGCCTTGGAGCGGGAAGGGTACCTGCGCACCGAGGCGGGCCGGGGCTGTTTCGCCCTGGTGAAGAACGGCCAGACCGCTCCCAGGAAATGCGCCCTGCTCCAGCAATTTGACGAGACTGCCGCCGAGCTTCTCTTCCTTGGCATGACCACCGAGGAGCTCTCCCGACGGCTGAAGGAGGTTTCAAAATCATGATAAGAGTCAAAAATGTGGTCAAGACCTTTGACGGCTTCCGGGCCTTGGACGGTCTGGACATGACAGTCCCGGCCGGAGCGATTTATGGCCTGGTGGGTCCCAACGGCGCAGGCAAATCCACCATTATCCGCCACATCACCGGCATCTACCGCCCCGACAGCGGCACCATCCTGGTGGACGGCAAACCAGTCTATGAAAACCCTGCCGTAAAGGCCCGCATCTCGGTCATCCCCGATGACTTCTACTTTTTCCTCTCTGCCTCTACCTCGGAGATGAAAACCTTCTATAAGGGCTTCTATCCCAATTTTGACGAGCACCGCTACCAGGCCCTGAAGGACGTGTTCACCACCGTGAACGAAAAGAACCCCATCCGCCGCCTGTCCAAGGGAATGCAGAAGCAGGCCGCCTTTTGGCTGGCCCTGAGCTGTAAGCCCGACATTCTGGTGCTGGATGAGCCGGTGGACGGCCTGGACCCTGTGATGCGCCGCCAGGTGTGGAGCCTCCTTATGAGCGACGTGGCCGAACACGGCACCACCGTCCTGGTCTCCTCCCACAACCTGCGGGAGCTGGAGGATGTGTGCGACCATGTGGGCATCCTCTCCCACGGCAAGGTATTGGTGGAACGGTCTCTCTCCGACCTGCAGGAGAACGTGGTGAAGATGCAGGTGGTCTTTCAGGAAAAAGAACTGCCCAAGCTCCCCGCCGACATGGAGGTTCTCCATGTGAGCCAGGTGGGCCGCATCCACACCCTCATCATCCGGGGCACCCCCACCGACGTGACCAACCAACTGGCGGTCTATGCCCCCATCCTTATGGAGGCCCTGCCCCTCACCCTGGAGGAAATCTTTATCTACGAACTGGGAGGTGACGACTATGCAGTCAAAGACATCGTACTTTAATAAAACTCTTTTCTTTAAAAACATTACTCGTTTTTGGCCGATCTGGACGGTCTATACCGCCATCTGGACCTTTTCCCTTCCCCTGAATTTTTTCCTGCAGAAGATCAACCTGATGCGGTATGGCGGCACGCTGGAAAACCTCCAGCGGGATGCCGACAACCTCCTCAACACCACCGTCCCCGGCGTGTTGTGCTCCGCTGTCTTCGGCATCCTGATCGCCATGGCCGTCTTCTCTTACCTTTATAATACCCGCGCCACCGGCTTTATGCACACCCTTCCCATCCGGCGTGAGGGTCTCTTTCTCACCAACTGGCTCTCGGGCTACTGCTTCCTGCTGGTCCCCAACATCGTGGTGGCCCTTCTCACCGTGGCCGCCCAGGCCTTTGCCGGGACCATGAACCTGTGGAACATTTGGATGTGGTTCCTCATCCAGAGCGGCACCGCCCTCTTCTTTTACTCCTTCGCCGTCTTTTGTGCCATGTTCACCGGCCATGTCCTGGCCCTCCCCATCTTCTACGGCATCCTGAATTTCCTGGCCACTGCCCTGTCCGCCGTCTTCGACAGCCTGCTCACCTTCTTCATCCTGGGCTATTCCCATTCCAGCCTCAATCCCCTGGTGGAGTGGCTCACCCCCCTGATGCAGATGTCGGAAAACCTTTACTACCGGGATGTGGTGGAAAACGGTGTGGATCTCCACCTCTTTACCGGCTTCCAGTATGTATTGGTCTACATGGTGGTGGCCGTGCTCCTCACCGTGGCTGCCCTTCTTCTCTACCGGGTGCGGCACATGGAAACCGCCGGGGACGTGATCGCCATTCCCTGGGCAAAGCCCCTGTTTAAGTACGGCTTCGCCTACTGCACCGCCCTCGCCGGAGGCATCTTCCTCTACGCTATGTTCCAGAACATTTTCTCCTCCACCTGGGGCCCCCTCACCGTCTTCGTCCTCCTGGCCGGAATCCTGGGCTGCTACGTGGCCGAGATGTTCCTCCAGAAATCCTTTAAGGTCTTCCGCAAGGGCTGGAAGGCCAGCGGGGTCTTTGCCCTGGTCATGCTGGTCTTTATGGTGGGTCTGAAAATGGACTTTTTGGGTCTGGCCGCCTGGACCCCCAAGACCAGCGAGGTGGAGAACGTCGACCTCTATTTTAGTAGCCTGGCTCCCTACGACTCCGCCGGAAACTTCATGGACACCTCTGACCCGGAGCGCATTACCCAGATCATTGCCCTCCATCAGGCCATCGTGGATAACCGGGTGGAGCTTCAGGAAAAAGAAAACGATCGGACCTACAATGGCGAATATACCTACTACAACTTCAGTTATACCCTGAAGAACGGCCGCTATGAGAGCCGGCGCTACTCCATCCCCCTCCTCACCGGCGAGAAAGGGAACGACCCCCTGTTCCAGGCTCTCCTGGCGATGGTGAACGACCCCGATTACCTCATGGACGCCTACTTCCCCTTCACGGACCAGGGCGCTGCCGCCATTCAGGCCAATCTGATGGTCTATAACACCGAACGCCAGACCACCGAGCTGCGCACCCTGGATGCCGTCGATACCGAAAAGCTGGCTCTTGCCCTTCGGGCCGACGTGGAGGCCGGCCGTCTGGGCAAACACTACGCCGATGAGAACGACCCCGAGCGCCTGGCTAATTGCGCCTACTACGACCTGGACATGACCTGGTTCTACACCGATGAGGACGGCGTGACCCATACCTCCAGCTCTATCATCACCCCCCAGTTCACCGCCACCGAGACCATGAAGCTCCTCCACGACCTCCGGATTCTGGACGACACCCATGTCCTCCACTCTGTGGGCGAGGTCTATGAGGCGGAACAGCAGGAGACTGCTGCAACCGTCAGCGGTGAATACGCAAGGTGACCCCTCTTTTTTCCCGAAAAGGCCCTGCTTGGCAGGGCCTTTTTACCGTAAAAATATTTTGTTTTTCTTTTATATTCTTTTATTTGTACCCCTAATGCCGTTTAATCTTTCTTTTTGAGCCTTTGTTAAAGTTTTAACGAGCAATCTTCTACCCTATTGCATTTCCACGAAAAGGATACTATAATCATACTCAGGAGTTTGTGACTTTCCATCACTGGACAGTCCCTATTTTCCAATCAAAATTCGGATTATCTTTAGGAGGTCAAGCAAAATGAAAGACATTTATGTTGTCAGCAGCTGCCGTACTGCCGTAGGTTCCTTTGGCGGTTCCCTGAAGGACGTCCCCGCTACCGATCTGGGCGCTACCGTGGTCAAGGAAGTCCTTGCCCGTGGCGGCGTGAAGCCCGAGCAGGTGGATGAGCTCATGTTTGGTTGCATCCTCACCGCCGCTCAGGGTCAGAACCCCGCCCGCCAGGTGGGTGTGAAGGCCGGCCTCCCCTACTCCGTCCCCGCTTACACCGTGGGTATGGTCTGTGGCTCCGGCATGAAGTCCGTCATCGAGGCTGCCCGCGCCATCAAGGCCGGCGATGCCGACGTGATTGTGGCCGGCGGTATGGAAAATATGTCCGCCGCTCCCTTTGCCCTGCCCGATGAGCGCTGGGGTGCCCGCATGGGCGATAAGAAGGTCGTGGACACCATGATCAGTGACGGCCTGTGGGACGTTTATAACAACTACCACATGGGCACCACCGCTGAGAACATCTGCGACATCTGGGGCATTACCCGCCAGGAGATGGACGAGTTCGCCGCTTCCTCCCAGCAAAAGACCGAGGCCGCTCTGGCCGCCGGCAGGTTTGAGGACGAAATCGTGCCCATCATGGTCAAGAAGAAGAAGGAAATGGTGGAGTTCAAGGTAGACGAGTTCCCCAAGGCCGGCGTCACCGCCGAGAGCATCGCAAAGCTGCGCGGCGCCTTCCCCGTAGGCCCCGACGGCGTGGAGAACGAGGTCGTACATACCTTTGAGGTCACCCAGGTCCATGAGGACGACGCTCACAAGCACGAGCAGCGGGTCACCGCCGCCAACGCCTCCGGCATCAACGACGGCGCCGCCGCAATCCTCCTGGCTTCCGGTGAGGCCGTTGAGAAGTACGGCCTCAAGCCTGTTGCCAAGCTGGTCTCCTGGGGCCACGGCGGCGTGGATCCCAAGATCATGGGCGTTGGCCCCGTGCCCGCTTCCCGCGAGGCCATGAAGAAGGCCGGCCTGACCATTGAGGACATCGACCTGGTGGAGGCCAACGAGGCCTTTGCCGCTCAGTCCATTGCCGTAGCCCGTGAGCTGAACTTCGACATGAGCAAGGTCAACGTCAACGGCGGCGCCATCTCCATCGGCCACCCCGTCGGCGCTTCCGGTGCCCGCATCATCGTCACCCTGCTCCACGAGATGGCCAAGCGGCCCGAGGCCAAGCGCGGCCTGGCCACCCTCTGCATCGGCGGCGGCATGGGCGTTGCGACGATCTGGGAGAAGTGCTGAGCGAAGCACCGAGGATAAGGCAAGTTCCAAACAAAAAGCAGTCCGAGTTGCCAGTGGCAATTCCGTTGCCACCCTGCGAATCCGCCCTGGGACGTGCGCCCAATCCGTAGCGTACATCATTTCATTATCCTCACGGTGCGGAGCGGGCCAATGGCCCGCTCCGCGTGTCCCGTAAATGTAAATTTCTTTTTGTATGGAGTGGACGGGCTTGACACAGGACCTTGTCCGTGAAATAATACAAATGACACCCCAAAAGATATCAAAACAGGAGGTTACGAGCATTGAATAATAAAGTAATTTCTCTCGAGGAAGCCGTTGCCATGATTCCTGACGGCGCCACTATTATGTTTGGCGGTTTCCTGGGTTGCGGCAGCGCCCACCACATCATCAATGCCCTCGCTGAAAGCGGCAAGAAGAACTTCACCATCATCGGTAACGACTGTGGCATGGCCCAGGGGCCCTGCGGCATCGAATACTACGGCGTGTCCCGTCTTGTCCACAACCATCAGGTCGCCCGCGTCATTGCCACCCACGTGGGCATGACCCCCGACGTGGGCACCCAGGGCATGGTGGAAAAGACCCTGCAGGTGGATTTGGTCCCCCAGGGCTCCCTGGCTGAGATGATCCGGGCCGGCGGTGCCGGTCTGGGCGGCGTACTCACCCCCACCGGCGTGGGCACCATCGTGGAAGATTCTCCCCTCTGCCTTGGCAAGCAGACCATCGACGGCAGGGAGTATTTGCTCATGAAGCCCGTCCACGCGGATGTGGCTATCGTCAACGCTCACATGATTGACACCTTTGGCAATATGTGGTACAAGGGCACCACCCGGAACTTTAACCCCATGATGGCCACCGCCGCCGACCTGGTCATTGCTGAGGCCGACAACCTGGTGGAGATCGGCGATATCGCTCCCGAGAACGTGCATACTTCCGGTGCTTGCATCAATTACATCGTGGATGGAGGGAAGCTGTAATGGAGAAATCTGAAATCAAAGGCTTTATTGCCAAGCGTGTGGCCAAGGAGCTGAAGGATGGGGACGTGGTCAACCTTGGTATCGGCCTGCCCACTCTGGTCCCCCACTACCTGCCCGAGGGCATCCACGTGATTCTGCAGTCCGAGAACGGCATCATCGGCACCGGTGCCAAGCCCACCGAGGAGGAGGCCGAGCCCAAGTATAAGACCGACGCCGGCGGACAGCCTGCCCAGGCCGCTCCCTTCGGCTGCTATATCGACTCCGCCACCTCCTTCGGCTTTATCCGCGGCGGCCACGTGAATGCCACCATCCTGGGCGGCCTGGAAGTAGACCAGGAGGGCTCCCTGTCCAACTGGATCATCCCCGGCAAGAAGATGCCCGGCATGGGCGGCGCCATGGACCTGTTGGTGGGTGCCAAGGAAGTCATTGTCGCCATGGAGCACACTGCCAAGGGCAACCCCAAGATCCTGAAGAAGTGCACCCTGCCCTACACCGCCGTGCACTGTGTCAGCAAGATCATCACTGAGATGTGCGTTCTGGAGGTCACTCCCGACGGCCTGGTCATGACCGAGATCAATCCTGAGTTCACCGTGGACGATGTGAAGGCCGCTACCGCCGCCGATTTTACTGTCGCCTCCGACCTGAAGGATATGACCGCCTAAGTTTTTGCGAATCAAAAAGCGCTGTGCCACAGGCACAGCGCTTTTTCTTTGCTCTCTCACATCACGTAATACGCCTTCAACCGCTTCTCGATTGTAGCTGTCCCTGAAAGGTATTCGGCCGCTGCCGCAGTCCTCGGCAATGCCGTTGATGGTGCCTTGTCCAGGAACCTTTGGAGCCGCAGGTGCTTCAGAGAGGCTTCCAGCACCCATTTGCTGGTGTGCGATACGACACCCTTCCTTACATAATTATGTAAACTATTATCCCAAATGCTCCACGAGAATTTTGATCCCGATGCCGATAAGGACCAGCCCACCGGCCACAGCGGCCCACTTTTCAACGAGGGCGCCCAGCTTGTTCCCCAGCAGGCCGCCCATAATGGCCATACCGAAGGCCACTACGCCGATGACGGCGGCGGAAAACAGAATATCCACCTCCATAAAGGCCATGGACACCCCCACAGCCAGGGCGTCGATGCTGGTGGCGATGGCCAGGACGCAGAGCCGTCCGGCAGAGAGGTCGGCCGGGCCGCTCTCCTCTTCCCCGCCCCGAAAGCTCTCCCATAGCATCTTGCCGCCGATGGCGGCCAGCAGGCCGAAGGCGATCCAGTGGTCGAAAGCCACGATGTACTCCGCCACGCTGCTGCCTAAAAACCAGCCGATGAGGGGCATGGCGCACTGGAAGCCTCCGAACCATAGGCCCATCTTTATCCCTTGCTTCCAGGAGAAGCCGGGGGTGGATATGCCGGTGGATACTGATACGGCAAAGGCGTCCAGGGCCAGGGAAAAGGCGATCAGCAAAATTTCAATCAATGTCGGTCACTCCAAAATTAGGTTTAAAGAAAAGTATAGCACAAGGGAACGAGATATGCTAGAATGATTTAAATAAACAGGAAGCCCTCTCAGTCGGCCGAGTCCAGTGGAGAGGGGATTGGAGGCGCCCCATGGAGCGGGAAGATTATATGCGCGAAGCGCTCAACGCCGGGCAAAACGCCCTTGCCACGGGGGACGTACCCGTGGGATGCGTCATCGTAAAGGAAGGGGCCATCATCGCCCGGGGTTGGAACCGGCGGGAACCGGGGGATGCCACCGCCCACGCCGAGACCGAGGCCATTCGGGCGGCCTGCGCCGCCCTGGGCTCCTGGCGGCTGGAGGGTTGCTCCCTCTACGTCACCCTGGAGCCCTGCCCCATGTGCGCCGGGGCCATCATCAACAGCCGTATCTCCGCCCTTTATTACGGCGCCAAAGATGAGAAGGCAGGCTGTTGCGGTTCGGTCCTTAACCTGTTTGAGGAGCGGTTCAATCATAAGCCCCGCATTTACGGCGGGGTGTTGGAGGCCGAGTGTTCCGCCTCGCTCACGGATTTTTTCCACAGCCTGCGTCAAAACAGTGGAAAACTTTTTTGAATTTAATACTTTTGTAACAGTTGAGGCCTTGTTTTGTAATATTTCTTGGGTATATTAATACTCGCAAGAGACAGTTTCTTTTCATTTCATTGTATCCTCTTTCCTTGGCTGGGGCCGGACGTCAGGAGCAGGCGTCCGGCCTTTGTCATGGTAAAAACGAAAAAACGGACCCGATTGACGCATCGGGTCCGTTTTTTTATCGTTCTTCTCTGAAATATGGTTCCCCTAAGCTCGCCGGCGGTTGCTTATTTTTGCTGTTGCGCAAGCTGGTAAAGATCAGTACGATGACCGTGACCACATAGGGCAGGATCTTATAGAGCTGGTCTGGGATAAAGGGGACCTGGAGCCGTACATAAAGAATCATCAGCGCCCCGAAGAGAACGGAGCCCCACACGGCGTTCATGGGCCGCCAGAGGCAGAAGATAACCAGGGCGACAGCCAGCCAGCCCTCACCGGCCAGACCCTCATGGTTCCAAACGCTCCCGGCAATGGTCATGATATAGACCATACCGCCGATGGCCGAGATGCCGCCGCCAATGATGGTGGCCAGATACTTGTACCGGATGACGTTGATACCGGCAGCGTCGGCGGTGGCGGGGCTCTCCCCTACCGCCCGCAGGTGGAGGCCGGACCGGCTCCGGTTGAGGAAGAGGGCCATGACCACGGCAATGAGAATCCCCAGGTAAACAAAAATGTTATAGCCAAAGACCAGGGGGCCCACCACGGGAAGCTCCTGAAGGGCGGCTGGGAAGGGAGAATTCTGAAACACGCCCTTAAGGCCGTTGCTGATGGCCACATAGGTCCCCTGTTGCTCCCGCATATACTCGCCCACAAACTGGCCCACCCCGGTACCGAAGATAGCCAGTGCCAGACCGGTGACATTCTGATTGGCCCGGAGGGTGATGGTGAGGAAACTGAAGAGGAGGGCGCCAAAGGCCCCGGCCAGGAAGGAGCACAGAAGGGCAAGCAGGACGGCCACAATGCCGCTTGCATTGCTCCCGGCCATCTGCTCGTAGTAGAACGCGGCCCCCAGGCCAAAGGCACCGCCCATATACATCATGCCCTCCACGCCCAGGTTCAGATTGCCGGACTTTTCGGACAAAATCTCACCCACGGTGCCATAGAGCAGGGGCGTGCCCTGGAGAACGGCGGCGCTGATGAGCAAAAGCAACCTATTCACTGCTTCGCCACCTCCTTATGTTTTCCACGGAAAATCAGCTCATAGTTGATGAAAAACTCACAGCCCAGCATACAAAAGAGGAAAATGCCGGTGATGATGTCGGAGATGGAGGCAGGGACCGCCATGCGGGTCTGGAGGGTGGCCGCCCCCTTCTCCAGGACGGCCAGCAGGCCAGAAATGCCGATCATGGCAAAGGGATTGAGCTGGGCCAGCCAGGCCACGGTGATAGCGGTAAAGCCCACCCCGGCGGCCACGCCGTCATTGAGGGTGGTATTGGCCCCGGAGGCCAGGATAAAACCTACCAGGCCGCTGATGGCCCCGGAGAGGAACATGGTACGCATGATAATCTTACCCACGTTCATCCCGGCGTACCGGGCGGTGTTCTCACTCTCCCCCACCACGGCAATCTCGTAGCCCTGCTTGGTGTACTTCATATAGATATACATGACCACGGTGAGGACCAGGACAATGATCCAGCCGCAGTGGACCCCAAATACCTTGGGGAGCACCGCTTTGCTGTCGAACATGGGAATAATCTGGGAGCCGGGCCGCCCCTCCCAGGGACCACCCTGGAGCCACTTGACCACGCCGATGATAATGTAGTTCATCATTAGGGTAAAGAGGGTCTCATTGGTCCCCCATTTCGCCTTGAAAAAGGCGGGAATGAGGGCCCACAGCCCTCCGGCGACGGCCCCGGCCAGTCCCATCACGGGAATCAGCGCCCAACCGGGGAGCTGGTCCACCCAGAAGAGGGCGAAGTAGGAGGCGGCCACGGCCCCCGCCGTAATCTGTCCCTCGGCCCCGATGTTCCAGAAGCGCATCTTGAAGCAGGGAGCGATGGCCAGGGCGGTGCCCAGGAGGGGGACAGCGATTTTCACAGTCTGGCGAATGGCAGTCTTTTTCCCCAGGGAGCCGGAGAGGATGGTGCCGTAGGCTTCCATGGGGCTGTGCCCCATGAGGCCGAAGATGAGGGCGCCCAGGAGGATGGCGGCCACAAAGGAGCCGCCCCGGATGCACCAGACCTGCCAGGAAGGCATGGCATCCCGTTTCGCCAGTCGGATGAGAGGCGTTTTCTGTTCGTGCATTTATCCCTCCTCCTTTCCCCCGCCCACACGGGTCATGAGCAGGCCCACCTCTTCCTTGGTGGCGGTCCTGCCGTCTACGATTCCGCTGACCTGACCGCCGCAGAGGACCAAGATGCGGTCGCACAGCTCCAGGAGGACATCAAGGTCCTCACCCACGAAGATGACGGCCACCCCCTTTTTCTTTTGCTCGGTCATGAGATTATAGATGGTGTAAGAGGTATTGATGTCCAGGCCCCGGACGGCATAGGCGCTCATAAGCACCGAGGGAGCGGAGGCAATCTCCCGGCCCACCAGCACCTTCTGCACATTGCCGCCGGAGAGGCGGCGCACCGGAAACTCCACGTTGGGGGTGACCACTTCCAGGCTCTCCATTACCTCTTTGGCCAGCTTTCCGGGATCCTTCCGATTGACAAAGGCCCCCTTGCCGACCTTCCAGGAGCGGAGCATCATGTTTCCGGTCATACCCATGCCCCCCACCAGGCCCATGCCCAGCCGGTCCTCGGGGACGAAGGCCATCGCCACGCCCGCCTTCTTGATTTCCATGGGGCGCTTGCCTACCAGGTCGCAGGGCTCCTTCCCCTCCGGGGAGTAGACGATGGTGCCCTCCTTTATGGGGTACAGGCCGGCGATGGACTCCAGAAGCTCCTTCTGGCCGGAGCCGGCAATGCCGGCCACCCCCAGAATCTCGCCGCCCATAGCGGTAAAGGTCACGTTGTCCAGCTTTTTGACCCCCTCGGCATCCAGGCAGGTAAGCCCCTGCACCGTGAGCCGGGGGGTGGGGTTCACCGGGTCGGGCCGGTCAATGTTCAGGGTCACGGCGTGGCCCACCATCATATCGGTGAGGGCCTGAGGATTCGTTTCCTTGGTCAGGACGGTGCCCACATACTTGCCCTTGCGGAGGACGGCCACCTTGTCGGAGAGGGCCATGACCTCGTGGAGCTTGTGGGTGATGATGACGATGGCCTTGCCGTCGTCCCGCATGGCCCGGAGGATGGTAAACAGCCGCTCGGTCTCCTGGGGGGTAAGGACGGCGGTTGGCTCGTCCAGAATCAGGATGTCAGCCCCCCGGTAGAGGACCTTCACGATCTCAACCGTCTGCTTTTCCGACACCGACATCTCATAGACCTTCTTCTCCGGGTCAATGCCAAAGCCATATCTGTCGCTGATGGCCCGGACCTTGGCGGCAATCTCCTTCCGATCCAGCTTTCTCCCATCGTGGAGGCCCAGGACGATGTTCTCGGCGGCGGTAAAGACGTCGATGAGCTTAAAATGCTGGTGAATCATTCCGATCCCGTTGTCAAAGGCATCCTTCGGGGAGCGGATGGCCACCGATTTGCCCCCCACCAGGATCTCCCCCTCATCGGGGAAGTAGATGCCGGCAAGCATGTTCATGAGGGTGGTCTTTCCACTGCCGTTCTCCCCCAGGAGGGAGAGAATCTCTCCCTTGTCCAGGCTCAGGCTGATACTGTCGTTGGCCACCACTTTGCCGAAGCGTTTTGTGATATTTCTCAGTTCAATGGCGCTTGCGTGTTCCACGGCTGTCATCCCTTTCTCGATTCCACACACAATAAAGGAGGTAAAGGGGGGCTGCGGTCGCAGCCCCCCTTTTGACACGGCATGTTTAGAACGCGGAGTTCAGCCACTCGATGCCGTCAATCTGCAGGGCGAAGTAGGGAGCGGACTGGAAATAGGACTCGTGGAAAGCGCCGTCAAAAACGGCTTCCTCAGAATCGGGAGTAAAGTCGCCGTCGGTATCCAGAGCGAAGGCGGAGGTCAGCTCCTTGCCCTCGATGGTGAAGGTCTTGGTGTCAAAGACCTGAAGGGAGCCGTCAGCCAGAGCGGCCTCCACCTCGGCCAGCTTCTCAGCGGTACCGGGGGCGGCAATGGCCTCGTTCAGCTCAGTCATGACCACAGCGCCCTGGTCCATACCGTGGCACCAGTCCTGATCGAACTCCTCACCGTTGACCACGGCCTCGATCACATACTCAAAGTAGGGGGCCCAGTCGATACGGGTGCCGATGAGGGAGGCCTCGGGGGCCACGCCGATCATGTCGTTGTTGTAGCCGGTATGGAACACGCCCTTGGACTGGGCGGTGGTGGCGGGAGTGGTGTTGTCGGAGTGCTGGCTGATGATCACGCAACCCATGTCGGCCAGGGCGGCGGCGGCACTGGCCTCCTCAGTGGCGTTGGACCAGGAGCCCACGAACTGAACCTTCATGGTAGCGGAGGGGCAGACACTCTTGGCGCCCAGGTAGTAGGCGGTAAAGCCGGAGATGACCTCGGCGAAGGAGTAGGCGCCCACGTAGCCAATAACGGCCTCCTCAGCGGTAATGTCCCCATTGTCGATCATTTCCTGCATCTTCATGCCGGCCACCACGCCGGCCAGGTAGCGGCCCTCATAGATGTTGGCGAAAGCGTTGTGGGTGTTGGGCAGCTCGTCGCCCCAGGAAGCCTGGTTGGTGCAGGAAATGAACTGAATCTCAGGATAGTCGGGGGCCACCTTCAGCATATGCTCCTCGAAGCCGAAGGAGTTGTTGATGATAAGCTCACAGCCCTCCTCGGCCAGCTCCAGGTTGGCATCCTCACAGGTGGAATTCTCCAGGATGTTGTACTTGGTGACCCACTCCACGTTGATGCCCTTGGCAGCCAAGGCCTCGGTGGCGGTCTCCTTGCCCCGGATGAAGTTGTAGGTGTAGCCCTGGTCGTTCTCGTCACCGATGCAGATGAGGCCCACCTTGATGTTCTTGCCCTCTTCCACGTTCTGGGTAGGAGCATCGCTGGGGACTTCGCTTGGCTTCTCGGACGGGTTGTCCCCGCCGCCGCAGGCGGCCAGGCCAAACACCATAGAGCCAGCAAGGAGCAGTGCCAACAGTTTCTTCTTCATTTTCGTTTCCTCCTTATGTCGTCAAAATAATGTCTTCTCTTCCTCTATCTGAAACGGCAAACGCCGTGGTTCCCAAGAATCCAAGAAGAGACCTACACGGGGAATGTGATAAGTCTCTTCTTCGGTATCCGCTCATCATGGGGAAGGTTTCCACATCTGCGGCAGCAAGGGGCTTTGCTTTGTAAATAGTAGTTGGGCGGTTCAGCAGAACTCTACGCCGCCCTCCATGCTCATGGATTTCACGCGGGCCAAAGACTCCACCCGGACGCCCATGTCCCGAATCAGGTCTCCGCCGGGCTGAAAGGCCTTTTCCACACAGATCCCGGCTCCCACCACGGTAGCTCCGGCATCCTCTACCAGCTTGATGAGACCCTTGAGGGCGCTCCCGTTGGCCAGGAAGTCGTCGATGATGAGCACCCGGTCCCCGGCGTTCAGGAAGTCCTTGGACACGATAATGTCATAGACCTTGCCGTGGGTAAAGGACTCCACCTTGGAGGTGTAGACATCGCCGGCGATGTTCTTGGTCTTGCTCTTCTTGGCAAAGATGACAGGGACCTCAAAAAACTCGGCGGTGACACAGGCGATGCCGATACCAGAGGCCTCAATGGTAAGGATCTTGGTCACATTCTCTCCACCGTAGAGGCGAAAGAACTCCTTGCCGATCTCTTGGTACAGCTTAATATCAATCTGATGGTTCAGAAAGCTGTCCACCTTCAGGACGCCGCCGTCAAAAATCTTTCCGTTCTTGCGGATACGCTCTTCTAACAGTTTCATGGGTCTGCCTTCTTCCATCCTTTTTCATATTAATTTTACATGAAAACATAGGTGGCTTCAATCGTGCATTTTACACAAAAAACACTTGTCTTTTTCCACGCTTCTCTCTTGACGGCCCGACCCACTGTGATAAAATAGGATTAAAGTCTTTAGAACCACGAGGAATCATTATGAAACTGCTTCAAAAAACCATCTCCCTTGCCCTGAGTGCCGCCCTTCTCACCCCCCTTTGCGCCTCAGCTGCGACGGAAAAAGTGTATAGCGACGTGCCCACCGCCCATTGGGCCGAGGCCGTCATCCAGAAAGCCGGCGACTATGGCCTCATGCAGGGCTTTGACGACGGCTCCTTCGGCCTGGGGCGAAATCTCTCCCGGGCCGAGTTCGTCACCATCCTGGCCCGGATGTTCGGCTGGACCGGCCATGACATGGGCCAGACCTACACCGATGTGCCACCGGACAGGTGGTACTACACCGCCGTGGAGCTGGCCGCCGCCGCGGGGGTGGCCGAGGCGGGAGACACCTTCCGCCCCGAAGCCCCTATCACCCGCCGGGAGATGGCCGAAATGCTGGTCTCCGCCCTGGGCTACGATCACATCGCCGCTCAGGACTGGTCCACCCCCTTTGCCGACGTGTCCGGGGAGGGGGCCGGGTACCTGGCCGTGGCCTATGACATCGGCATGACTAACGGGGTGAAGTCCTACGGCAGACTCCTCTTCCAGCCCGAGGACAACGCCACCCGGGAGGAGGCCGCTGCCATGCTGGTCCGGGTATACGAGCGCTGGTCCTCCAAGATCGATTGGCTCCATGGCTTCTACGCCATCTCCTCCTACTCTCAGATCGACCTGGCTACGGCCATGGATGGGGTCTCGGTGGGCTGGGCCAAACTGGAGTGGGATGAGGCCGGTGCCCCCTTCCTCAACCACAGTAAGACCGAAAAGAACGACTGGGTCCGCCCCACGGACTACACCGATGTTTTGGATGTGTTTACAACCACCAACACCCCGGTAAATCTAAATATTTTTACCACTGATGCCACCTTCTTTCTCACCCCGGAAGCCAGGGTGTCTACAATCAGCGCCATCGTGGCTGCAAGCGCAGACTACGCCGGAATCACCATGGATGCAGAGGGGCTGAAGGGCGAGGATGTCCGCTCCGCCTATGCCGCCTTTATGGCTGAGCTGAAGGCCGCCCTCCCCCCGGAAAAGACCCTCTACGTCTGCGTCCCGCCCGACACTTGGTACGACGGTTTCGACTACCGGGCCCTGGGGGAGGTCTGCGACAAGGTCATCCTTATGGCCCACGATTATCAGTGGACCTCGGTCCCCGCCTCCTATGTGGGCACCGATAAGACCTCCACCCCCGTTACCCCCATCAAGGAGATCTACCGCGCTCTCCGGTCCGTTACCGATGCCGAGACCGGGGTGGCCGACCGCTCCAAGCTGGCCCTGGCTATCTCCTTCGCCAATGTGGGCCTGGCAGTGGATGAAAACGGCCTGCTGGCCGGGGACAAGCTCTATCGCCCCGCTGTCTCCACCGTCTACACCCGCCTGGGACAGGCCGACAGCGAGATGGGCTGGTCCGACGTGTATCAGAATCCTTATCTCTATTATACGACCGAGGACGGCGGGCGATACCGCCTTTGGTATGAAGATTCCCGCTCCGTGGAGGCCAAGATCCGCCTGGCCCGGATGTTTGGTGTGAACGGTGTCTCTTTGTGGAGAATCGGCACCATCCCCAACTACCCGGACGAGGGGCTCTATTTCGACGTGTGGGAAACCATTCAGTCCCTGCGCTGATAGGAGGAGGCATCATGAATAAAAAAGCCGCGGTCCAGGAATTTCTCTTCATGACCTTCGGTACCTCGTTGGTGGCCATCGGCACCTACTTCTTCAAATTTCCCAACCACTTCTCCACCGGTGGCGTCACCGGCATGGCGGTCATCCTGAACAGCATTTTTCCCAGCATCGCCCCCGGTACCTTTAATATGATTATCAACGTGTTCTTCCTCATCGCGGGCTTTTTCCTTCTGGATAAGAGTTTCGGGGCCAAGACAGTTTATTGTTCCCTCCTTTTTTCCGGCCTGGTCCAGGCCATGGAGTGGTTTCTTCCTTTGGAAGCCCCACTTACCTCCTCCCCCTTGCTGGAGCTCTTCTTCTCGGTCATTTTCCCCGCCTTCGGCTCTGCCATTTTGTTTAACCTGGGCTCCTCCACCGGCGGTACCGATATCGCCGCCTTGATTTTGAAGCGCTTTTCCAGCCTGGACACTGGCATGGCTCTCCTTTGCTCGGACGTGCTCATCGCCGCCTCCACCCTCTTCTTCTTCGGTATCGAGACCGGCCTCTACTCCATTTTGGGCCTGCTCCTCAAATCTGTGATGGTTGACAGCGTCATTGAGTCCCTCAACCGTCGCAAAAGCTTTTTCGTCATCACCCAAAATCCGGAGATCGCCTGCGACTACATCACCCATACCCTTCTCCGTGGGGCCACCACCTGGTCCGCCCAAGGGGCGTACACCCATCACCAGTCTACCGTCATCCTCACCGCCCTCTCCCGTGGACAGGCCGTGGCCCTCCGCCGCCATCTGCGGCAAGAGGATCCCCACGCCTTCATGGTGATTGCAAACTCCAGTGAGATCTTCGGTAAAGGCTTTCTGCGGGCCTGAGATGCGAATTTTGGCGGACAACTTCGGTTGTCCGCCTTTTTTGTTCCCTTCTGCCGAATGATTTTCCGCCTTCCCGACTGCTTCCGCCATTTCCCACAGGAAAAAAATGGTAAACTTTGGCTATCACGAAAGGACGGATGCGAAGATGGCATTTTTTAAGAAAAAAGGCTTTTTTGAAAGCAACCGGGTCCTCTCCCTCCCGGTAAGCTCTATTGTGCCCAATCCGAACCAACCCAGAACCTGTTTTGAGGAGGCCGGCCTGCTGGAACTGGCCGCCTCCATTCGGGAAAACGGCATCCTCCAACCCCTGTCCGTGCGGCGGTGTTCCAGCGGCTTTGAGCTGGTCTCCGGGGAGCGGCGTCTCCGGGCCGCCAAGCTCTGCTCCCTTCGGGAGGTCCCCTGTATTATTTTGGAAGTAGACGAGCAGGGCTCCTCCCTCCTGGCCCTGGTGGAGAACCTTCAGCGCCGGGACTTGGACTTTTGGGAGGAGGCTACCGCCCTGGACGCCCTTATCCGCACTTTTGACCTCACCCAGGAGGAGGCTGCCAAGAAAATCGGCAAGTCGCAGCCGGCGGTTGCCAATAAGCTGCGGCTTTTGAAGCTTTCCCCCGATTGTCTGTCCGCCATTCGTGAGGCCGGGCTCAGTGAGCGCCACGCCCGGGCTCTGCTTCGGCTGGAGGAAGAAGAGCGGCTGGAGACCCTCCGCTTTATCATCGAGAACCATCTCAACGTGGCCCAGACCGACGCGTACGTGGATACCCTCTTGGCCCCCCCCGAGCCGGAGCCTGCCAAACCAACCCGGAAAAAGCCTACTTATATTATTAAGGATGTGCGCCTCTTTCTGAACACGGTGACCCGGGGTCTCTCTATGATGAAGACCGCCGGGGTAGCGGCCAGTTGCCACCGGGAAGAAAACGACCACGCTATTTTGTTGACAATCGAAATTCCAAAGTAGCCACCCACTCTATCCAGTTCTTTCTGTCTGGAATGTTTCACATGAAACATTCCAGACTTTTTCTTTTTCATTGTTTCTCGTGAAACAATGGCGGTTTTAGTTGAAATCCATGGCATACCGCATTATAATAATATTTGTTGCAAAATCCTCCTGGAGGTTTCTACACGGTATCCTCGTGCAGGGTTTTGGAGTATAACAATTCTAAATCCTTGCAACAAGCAGAGCAAAGCGCTCTTGAAAGCCTCTGCTTACAAGACTTGCAGGTTTCTTTGTGCCGCATGAAATATACTTTGCTGTGCAGAATAATACGAAAGGCAGGTGCCTTATGGCTAAAACCATTTCCATTGTGAACCAGAAAGGTGGCGTGGGAAAAACAACCACCTGCGTCAATCTGGTGGCATCTCTGGCTGCCAGGGGCAAGCGGGTCCTCCTTTGCGACTTTGACCCTCAGGCAAACGCCACCTCCGGACTGGGTGTGGACAAAACCACCGCCACCCCCAACATTTATGATGTCCTTGTTGCCGATGCCCCCTGCGGCAAGGCCATCGTAAAGACCCCATACGGTGACGTACTGCCGGCCAACAAGGCCCTGGCGGGTGCCACTGTGGAGATGATTTCCATGGACCACCGGGAGTACCGTCTGAAGGATGCTCTGGCTACCGTGGCCGATCAGTACGACTACATCTTTATTGACTGCCCCCCCTCCCTGGAGCTTCTCACCCTGAACGCCCTCTGCGCCTCGGACACCGTCCTTGTGCCTGTCCAGTGTGAGTATTACGCACTGGAAGGTCTCTCCGACCTGCTCTCCACCATTCGCATCGTGAAGCGGTCCCTGAACACCTCCATTGCTCTGGAAGGGGTCGTTCTTACCATGTTTGACGGGCGGACCAACCTCTCCCTTCAGGTGGCCGAAGAGGTCAAGCGCCACTTTCCCGGCCAGGTCTACGCTACCGTCATCCCCCGCAACGTCCGTCTCTCCGAGGCCCCCAGCCACGGCAAGCCCGTGCTGGCCTACGACCCCTGGAGCCGCGGCACCGAGGCCTATAAGGCCCTGGCAGACGAATTTATTGAATTAAACGCATGCCCCGTTTCACGTGAAACATTGAGAAAGGACTGAACACAAGTGGCAATGAAAGAACGCGGCCTGGGCAAGGGCCTGGGCGCTCTTCTTGGGGACGCCGCCCTGCAAACCCAGGAGGGCGGCTCCGTCACCCTTCCCATCTCTGAGGTGCAGCCCGGCCTGAACCAGCCCAGAAAGCGGTTTGATGCGGAAGCGCTGGACGACCTGGCCGACTCCATCCGGCAATACGGTATTATTCAGCCCCTCACTGTGCGGCGGCTGGCCTCCGGCTATTATCAGATTATCGCCGGTGAACGCCGTTGGCGGGCCGCCAAGCAGGCAGGTCTTTTGGAAGTCCCCGCCATCATTATCGAGGCCGACGACAAAAAAGTCATGGAGATTGGCCTTATCGAAAACCTTCAGCGGGAGGACTTGAACCCTATGGAAGAGGCCAAGGGCTACAAGGTCCTCATGGAGGAGCACGGCCTTACCCAGGAAGGGGTTGCGGAGCGGATGGGCAAGTCCCGGCCCGCCATCGCCAACACCCTGCGGCTCCTGGCCTTGCCCGATGCCGTCCAGCTCATGCTGGAAGAGGGCAAGCTCTCCGCCGGTCATGCCCGGGCCCTTCTGGTTCTCCCCAAGGGGGACTCACAAAAGAAGCTGGCCCAGCGGGTCATCGCCGAGGGCCTGTCGGTCCGTCAAACCGAAGCCATAGCGAAACATCTGGCCAAGGCAGGCGATCAGACGGAGCCACCAAAGCCCAAGCCTCAGCCCGATATTTACCTTACCGACGCCGCCAAGACCCTTTCCGCCCGCTTTGGTCGCAAGGTAGCCATCCTCGGCGGTAAGAAAAAGGGTAAGGTAGAATTCGAATACTACGACCAGAGTGACCTTATGCTCCTATTAGATGCCCTGGAGACCGCCAGCGTGCCCAAGAAGGGGGGCGCACCCTCGTGAGCGACAAGCCAGAATCCCCCTCCCCTTCCCGCGAAAATCGTCGCCGCCGGGAGAGTGCCCAAAAGACCAGGGGCCGTGTGGTGACCTATCTCGCCATTCTCTTCGCTGCCGCCTTTTTTCTCCTGCTCATGTCCTACTTTATGCAACAACGGGCCAACCGGGAGACCATTGACGGCCTGACCCAGACCGTGAACTCCATTCATTCCCTGCAAAACCTGGTAGACGTGAACAAGGCTTTGGAGGAAGAAAACGCCGCCCTAAAGGCCCAGAACGAGACCCTGGAGGAGCAGAAGGGTGCCCTTTTTCACGACAAACAGGCCCTCACCGCCGAGGCCAACGCCCTAAAGGACCAGGCCGCCACCATGCAGTATTTCTGGCAGATTGACGAAGCCTACGTCCGCGGCCGGTATAAACTCTGCCGGTCCCTCATTGAGGATATGCAGGCCCAGGTCACCAACTCCGGTGGGGATACCAAACTGGCCGACTTCCTTTCCACGGAAAACAGCACCGGGAATGACCGCTTCTCCCCTTATGACCGCTATATGGAGATCTATAACGCCCTTTACTGACCCTCAAAAAATGTTTCACGAGAAACAAAAAAGGAGATAATCAAGATGCTGGACATTAAATTTCTCCGGGAAAATCCCGAGATTGTGAAGGAAAACATTAAGAAGAAGTTCCAGGAAGGCAAGCTCCCTCTGGTGGATGAGGTCATTGCCCTGGATGCCGAGAACCGGGCCACCATCCAGGAGGCCCAGGATCTCCGAGCCGAGCGCAACGCCCTTTCCAAGCAGGTGGGCATGCTTATGGGCCAGGCCAAGAAGGACCCCTCCAAGCAGGCCGAGGCCGATGCCCTGAAGGCCAAGGTCACCGCTGAGGCCGAGCGCCTGTCCGAGCTGGAAAAAAAGGAGACCGAGCTGGCCGAGCAGATTCGGAAGATCATGCTGGTCATCCCCAACATCATCGACGACTCCGTGCCCATCGGCCCCGACGATTCCGCCAACGTGGAGGTGGCCCGTTTCGGCGAGGCTTTGGTGCCCGACTTCGAGATTCCCTATCACACCCAGATTATGGAGTCCTTCGACGGCATCGACATGGATGCCGCCGGCCGGGTCTCCGGCAACGGCTTTTACTACCTCCTGGGCGACATTGCCCGGCTTCACGAGGCCGTGCTGGCCTATGGCCGGGACTTTATGATTGACAAGGGCTTTACCTACTGCATCCCCCCCTTCATGATCCACGGAAACGTGGTGGAGGGCGTCATGTCCCAGACCGATATGGATGCCATGATGTACAAGATCGAGGGCGAGGACCTCTATCTCATCGGTACCTCCGAGCACTCCATGATCGGCCGATTCATTGACCAGATTATCCCCACCGAGAAGCTTCCACAGACGCTTACCTCTTACTCTCCCTGTTTCCGGAAAGAAAAAGGCTCTCACGGCATCGAGGAGCGGGGCGTTTACCGCATTCACCAGTTTGAGAAGCAGGAGATGATCGTGGTCTGTAAGCCCGAGGACTCCAAGGAGTGGTACGAAAAGCTGTGGAAGTACTCCGTGGAGCTTTTCCGCAACTTTGACATTCCAGTCCGCCAGCTGGAGTGCTGCTCCGGCGACCTGGCCGACCTGAAGGTGAAGTCCTGCGACATCGAGGCCTGGAGTCCCCGTCAGCAGAAGTATTTTGAGGTCTGCTCCTGCTCCAACCTGGGCGACGCCCAGGCCCGCCGCCTGAAGATCCGCTACAAGGACGAGAACGGCCGCACCCAGTTGGCCCACACCCTGAACAACACCTGCGTGGCTCCCCCCCGTATGCTGATCGCCCTGCTGGAGAACAACCTCCAGGCCGACGGCTCCGTGAAGGTTCCCAAGGTCCTCCAGCCCTACATG
>JAHHSF010000010.1 GCA_020025375.1 Oscillospiraceae bacterium
TATCCTACAACAGGGGGTGTTTTGTCATTGTCCGTTTTTACTGGACCGGTTCAGTCTGTCCCCGGGATGCCGGGCTTTTTATTTACAAGATGGGGCAAATATGCTAAAATAAAAAACGACAAGCAGTGAAAATTGAACATTGCGCACAAAGGAGGAAAGGCGGTAGGGCTGACCCCCTCGGAGTATCAAAAAAATTGTCAGTGACTTTGAAAAGGAAACCTGTTATCCTGAATATAAACCAAGTCAGAAAAGGAGCTGAGGAATATGACCGTGGGAAAGAGCATCCCCCGTGTGGACGCCTTTGACAAGGTGACTGGACGCACCAAGTATACCGACGACATGTGCGACAAAGGGGCACTGGTGGCGAAGATCCTCCATTCAACCATTGCCCACGGGCGGGTGAAGGCCATCGATACGGCCGCCGCCGCAGCCATCCCCGGGGTGGTGAAGGTGGTTACCTGCTTCGATGTACCGAAGAACTATTTCCCCACAGCGGGGCACCCCTGGTCCACTGACCCCTCCCACCAGGATGTGGCCGACCGCCTTCTCCTCACCGACCATGTCCGCTTCTATGGGGACGATGTGGCCGCCGTGGTAGCCGAGGACGAGGTGGCCGCCGTCCAGGCCCTTCGGGCCATCCGGGTGGAGTACGAGGAATATCCTTTCGTCCTTGACCCGCTGGCGGCCAGGGAGGAAGGGGCTCCCCAACTCCATGAGGCCTATCCCCATAACGTCCTGAACCATACCTCTATCTCCAAGGGAGACTACGAGGCGGCGATTCAGGAACCCGGCCTCATCAAGGTGGAGGGCTGGTACGAGACCCCCACCGTCCAGCACTGTCACCTGGAGAACTTCATCTGTACGGCCTCTATGGAAGGGGGCCGCATCACCGTGGTGGCCTCCACCCAAATTCCCCACATCGTCCGCCGGGTGGTGGGCCAGGCCCTTGGAATTGACTGGGGCCGGGTCCGGGTGGTGAAGCCCTATATCGGCGGCGGCTTCGGCAACAAGCAGGATGTGCTCTATGAGCCCCTGTGCGCCTATTTATCCATGATTCTGGGCGGCCGCCTGGTGAAGCTGGATGTCTCCCGGGAGGAGACCTTCGTGAGTAACCGAGTGCGCCACGCCATCCGCAGCCACATCATCACCTACGCCCGTCCCGACGGCACCTTTGTGGCCCGGAAGCTGGAAGCCTTCTCCGACCAGGGGGCCTACGCCTCCCACGGCCACGGCATCGTCGCCAAGGGTATGGGGGCCTTTCCCCAGCTCTATCCCTGCCCCAACGTCCGGGGGGACGCCTGGACCATCTTTACCAACAAGCCCGCCGCCGGGGCCATGCGGGGCTACGGCATCCCACAGGCCATGTTCGCCGTGGAGAGCCATACCGACGACGTGGCGAAAGCCCTTGGCATTCCCCCAATGGAGCTTCGACGGAAAAACCTCATGCCCCAGGGGTTCCGGGACGACTTTTCCAAGAACGAGAATTACTATGACACCTTTAACCAGTGCCTGGACAAGGGCGGTGCCCACATCGACTACGCCCGCAAATGGGCGGAGTATCAGAAACCCCAGACCGGCCCGGTCCGCCGGGGAATCGGCGTGGCCGCCTTCTGGTACAATACGGCGGTGTGGCCCATCTCCCTGGAATCCTCCTCCTGCCGCATCGTCCTCAATCAGGACGGCTCGGTCCAGCTCCAGACCGGGGAGACCGAGATCGGTCAGGGGGCGGACACTGCCCAGGCTCAGATGTGCGCCGAGGCTTTGGGCATCCCCGTGGAGAAGGTTCATGTCCTCTCCTGTCAGGACACCGACGTGACCCCCTTCGGCACCGGGGCCTACGCCTCCCGGCAGACCTATGTGACTGGCTTCTCCATCCGGCAGACCGCCGGGCTGCTGAAGGAGCGCATCCTGAAATACGCCCAGGAGCTCACCCGCATGATGCCGGAGAACTTGGACATCGTGGATGGCAGTATCGTGCGAAAGACCGACGGCCGGGCGCTGATGACCCTGGGGGAGCTTGCTACCGAGGCCCTCTACTCCCTCACCCACTCCCAACACCTCACCGCTGAAAGTACGTATCAGGTCAAGTCCAACGCCTACTCCTTCGGCTGTACCTTCGCCGAGGTGGAGGTGGATATTCCCGCCTGCAAGGTGAACATTCTGAACATGGTAAACGTTCACGACTGCGGCAAGCTCATCAACCCGGCCCTGGCCGAGGCCCAGGTCCACGGGGGCATGAGCATGGGTATCGGCTATGGCCTGTCGGAAAAGCTCCTCTTCGACCCCAAGACAGGAAAGGCCCTGAACAACAACCTACTGGACTACAAGCTCTGTTCCTTTATGGACCATCCGGAGCTTACCGCCCTCTTTGTGGAGAACCCGGAGCCCACCAGCCCCTTCGGCACCAAGTCCCTGGGGGAGCCTCCCGCCTGTTCTCCCGCCCCTGCGCTGCGGAATGCCATCCTCCAGGCCACCGGTGTGGCCTTTGACCAGATCCCCATTGATCCCCATATTATGTTCCGGGAATTTTCCAAGGCCGGACTTCTGAGAAAGGAGGGAGAAGACCATGTATGATATGAAAGCCATCTATGAGGCCCAATCGGTCCCACACGCCATCCAGCTCCTCCAGGAGCATCCCCAGGCCAAGGTCATCGCCGGGGGGAGCGACGTGCTGGTACAGATACGGGAGGGCAGGCTGGCCGGCTGTGAGCTGGTGAGCATCTACGGCTTGGACGAACTGCGGGGCGTGACCATGGAGACCGACGGGACCCTGCGAATTGGCTCCCTTACCAGCTTCTCCCACTTGACCCGCGACCCTCTGATTCAACAATATCTTCCCGTTTTGGGGCAGGCCGCCGACCAGGTGGGCTCCCCCCAGATTCGGAACATCGGCACCATCGGCGGCAATACCTGTAATGGGGTCACCTCCGCCGATACCGCCTCCACCCTCCATGCCCTGGACGCAGTCATCGAGCTTACCGGGCCGGAGGAGATTCGCCGCCTGCCCATCCATGACTTTTATCTGAAGGCCGGGGTGGTGGACCTGAAGCCCGCCGAAGTCCAGACCGGTATCCTTATCCCCAGGGAGTCCTATGAGAACTGCCACGGGGAGTACATCAAATACTCCATGCGCAATGCCCTGGACATTGCCACTCTGGGCTGTTCCGTGAATGTGGTCCTGTCGGAGGACAAAGAGACCTATGAGCGCATCCGCATCGCCTTCGGCGTGGCGGGCCCCGTTCCCCTGCGGGCGACCACCGCCGAGGAGCAGGGGCGCGGCAAGCCGGCGAATGAGGAGACGGTGGAGGCCGTGGCCCAATGGGTCCTGGCCGACATCAATCCACGGGACAGCTGGCGGGCCAGTAAGGGCTTCCGCGTCCATCTGGCCCAGGAGCTGACCCGGCGTGCCCTGCGGAAGGCCACCAAGCGAGCGGGAGGTGCCATGTGATGGGAAAACAGTACAAGCTGGTAAAATGCACCGTGAACGGCGTGCCCCGTGAGACCATGGTGGACGTGCGGGCCTCCCTTACCGACCTGCTTCGGGACGACTACCGTCTTACCGGGGTGAAAAAGGGCTGTGAGGTGGGGGAGTGCGGGGCCTGCAACGTCCTCATTGACGGTGAGTGCTTCAACTCCTGCATCTATCTGGCCATTTGGGCCGACGGCAAACATATTCGCACCGTGGAAGGGCTTCAAAGCCCTGACGGCGGGTTGTCCGATCTGCAGCAGGCCTTCATCGACGAGGGGGCTGTCCAGTGTGGCTTCTGCACCCCCGGCGTACTCATGTCGGCGGTGGAGGTTCTGGAGAGCGGCAAGGAGTATACCCGGGAGGAGCTGCGTCGGGAGCTGTCCGGCCACCTCTGCCGGTGTACGGGATATGAGAATATCTTGAACGCCGTGGAAAAGACCATGAAAAAGCGTTTGGGAAAGGGGTGAAAACCATGCCCATCCCCAAGTTGATACGGGGCCATTTGGTGTATAACAGGGATGCGACTCGTCTCATTTCACGGCGAGGGGGCTACATTTACACCGAAGATGGAATCATCAAAAAGGTGCTTTCCGAGGCGGAGGGCATGCAGCTGGCCGAAAAGGGCGTGCAACTGGAGGATTTTGGGGACAAGATTCTCCTCCCCGGCCTGGTGGACCTCCACGTTCACGCCCCCCAGTACTCCTTTCGGGGCATCGGCATGGACCTGGAGCTTCTGGATTGGCTGACCACCTACACCTTTCCGGAGGAGAGCCGCTACGGCGACCCGGACTACGCTGAAAAAGCCTATACTCTCTTTGCCGACGGCCTCCGAAACGGCCCCACCACGCGGGCTTGCGTCTTTGCCACCACCCACGTCCCCGCCACCCTGCGGCTTATGGAGCTATTGGAGGAGCGGGGGATGGGTGCCTATGTGGGCAAGGTGAGCATGGACCGGGACTGTCCCGACGCGATCCGGGAGACAGTCGGGGGAGGCCTTGCGGCCGTCCGTGACTGGCTGGCCGCCCGGCAAGGCGGTTGCCTGGTCAAGCCTATCCTCACCCCCCGGTTCATTCCCACCTGTTCCGGGGAATTGCTGGACGGGTTGGGGCGATTACAGCGGGAATATCATCTGCCCGTCCAGTCCCACCTGTCGGAAAATCCTGCCGAGGTGGCCCTTGTGAAACGGCTCTGCCCGGAGGCTGAGACGTATGGCCACGCCTATGAGAAGCACAGCCTGTTCGGCGGAGCCAACTGCCCTACCGTCATGGCCCACTGTATCTATTCCGAGCCAAAAGAGGTGGATCTGATGGCGGAAAACGGTGTTTTTGTGGCCCATTGCCCCCAGTCCAACGCCAATCTGGCCTCGGGAATCGCCCCGGTGCGGGCATATCTCAATCGTGGAATCCCTGTGGGTCTTGGTACCGATGTGGCCGGGGGACACAGCCTGTCCATGTTCCGGGCGGTGACAGACGCCATCCAGGTTTCCAAGCTCCGCTGGCGGCTGGTGGACCAGAGCCTGTCACCGCTGTCCTTCCCGGAAGCCCTTTGGCTGGCTACGGCAGGCGGCGGGGCCTTCTTTGGAAACGTGGGGCGCCTGGAGGAAGGGTATGCCTGCGACCTCCTGGTCCTGGACGATTCCGACCTGCCCGCGCCCCGGACCTTTACCGCCGAAGAGCGCCTGGAGCGGCTCTTCTACCTGGGGGACGACCGGAACGTGTTCGCCAAATATGTGGCGGGGAACCGGGTGAAATAAGGACAGCCTGAAAAAGGATCGGTGTAAAAACACCGATCCTTTTTATGACTTAGCCTCGTCCATATAGCTGTAAAGGGTATACTTGGAGATGCCGAAGAACTTACATACCTTGTCTCCGGACTTGGTGATGAGGAAGGCCCCGGCATCGTTGAGAAACCGGATGGCCTGCACCTTGTCCTCCTTGGTCATAAGGGCCACGGGCTTGCCCACCTGGGCCACACTCTGCTGGATGAGCTCGTCCAACAGGTCGGCCACGTTTTTGGAGATGGGCTCGGGGTCCTTCTCCGGCGCTTCGGCGGCGGTGAAGGCGGTAAGGGCGGTCTGGGTCGCCAGCATGAGGGTGATGTCGTAATTGATGGCGAAGATGCCGATGGCCGTTCCATCGTCGTCCCGGATATAGATGGTGCTGGACTTGAGGATCTTGCCGTCGGCGGTTCGGGTCAGATAGGCCAGATGGTCCTGAAGCTGGGTCCGGTCCCCCCGGAGGGCCTCCAGCACCACATGGGAGGGGCCGTCCCCCACCCGGCGGCCCGAGACATGACCGTTTTCGATGGCGACGATGGACTTCTCCAGGTCCCCGGTCTGCAGGTCGTGGACCACCACCTCGCAGTCGGGCCCGAACTGCTTGGCGATGCCCTGGGCCAGACGGAGATAAAATTGCAGGGTAGAGGCTTGCATGTGAATGTCCGCCTTTCGTTTTTTCTCACAGACAGTATACCTCTTTTCTAGTAGAAATTCAACAAAAAGTTAGGGCTAAAAAATTTTTTTCTAATCCGCTCTTGCGGGGGGTGGCCCACCTGTGATAAAATCAGAATGACAAGAGCGGAAGCCCTGCATGGGTCTGACAATTTAAGCTGTAACGGAGTGCTTCGCGCACGGGCTGGTGTTCATTCTTCGGAATGGGCGCCATTTTTCTTTTTCGCGGAAGAAAAAAGGAGGAAATGCCATGTTGCTCATTGGAAACGGAAGGGTCTGCACCCGGTACGAGGCCATGCCCTGGGTGGAGAACGGGGCCGTCCTCACCGATGGGGAGGTCATCCGGGCTGTGGGGCCCCTGGAGGAGCTGAAGGCCCAATATCCCCAGGCGGAATTTGTGGATGCCTGTGGGGGGCTCATCCTTCCCGGCTTCATCAACGCCCACACCCACATCTACTCCGGCCTGGCCCGGGGCCTGACCATTGAGGGAAATGACCCCACTAATTTTCTGGAGGTACTGAAGGGGACCTGGTGGAACATCGACCGGAAGCTCACCCTGGATGGCACCCGGGCCTCGGCCTGGGCCACCTACCTGGAGTGCATCCGCAACGGCGTGACCACCATCTTCGACCACCACGCCAGCTTCGGGGCGGTCACCGGCTCTCTCTTTGCCATTGAGGAGGTAGCCAAACAGGCGGGGGTGCGGTCCTGCCTGTGCTACGAGGTGAGCGAGCGGGACGGGGCGGAGAAGTGCGCCGCCGCCATCGCGGAAAACGCCGACTTCGCCCGCCATTGTAAGGAAGAGAACTCCGACATGGTGAAGGCCATGTTCGGTGGCCACGCCCTCTTCACCATCAGCGACAAGACCTTCGAGGCTATGACGAAGGCAAACGAAGGCATGACCGGCTTCCACATCCATGTGGCCGAGGGGATGAACGACGTGTACGATTCTCTCCGAAATTATGGGTGCCGGCCCATCGACCGTCTGCTCTACAACGGTATTTTGGGGGAAAAGACCATCCTGGGCCACTGCATCCATGTCTCCCCCGCCGAAATGGACACGATCAAGGAGACCGGCACCATGGTGGTGAACAACCCGGAGAGCAACATGGGCAACGCCGTGGGTTGCTCTCCGGTGCTGGAGCTGTGGAAGCGCGGCATCCTCCTTGGCCTTGGCACTGATGCCTACACCCACGACATGCTGGAGAGCCTGAAGGTGGCCCTGGCCATCCAGCGCCACAATACCGCCCTGCCAAACGTGGGCTGGGGGGAGGTCACCGGGATGCTCTTCCGCAACAACGCCAAGATGGCGGGGCGGTATTTTGAGAAGCCCCTGGGGGTGCTGAAGCCCGGTGCGGCGGCCGATGTAATCATCATGGATTACAGGCCCTTCACCCCCCTGAGTGCCGAGAACATCGACGGGCACCTGCTCTTCGGCCTGGAGGGCCGCTCCTGCCGGACTACCATCGCAAATGGCAAGGTGCTCTATAAGGACCGGAAATTTGTGGGTATCGACGAGGAGGCGGTGAGCGCCTTCTGCATGGAGCAGAGCAGGAAGCTCTGGGGTGAGCTGAACCACCGGGAATATTGAAGGAGGAAGAAGGATGAGCGATATTATGCGGCCCATCCCCTTCGGGGAGCTGATGGATTGGGCGTTGACGGAATATCAGAACGAGGGAACCATCTTCGGGGTGCCCAAGGGTCCCGCCTACGCCGGGAACCGGCCTGTTTTTGGAGAAAAGGTGGAGGTCCCCCTGGGGCCCGCCGCCGGCCCTCACACGCAGCTGGCCCAGAACCTGGTGGCGGCCTATGTGGCCGGGGCCCGGTTCTTTGAACTAAAGACCGTCCAGATCCTGGATGGGGAGGAGCTGAGCAAGTGCGTGCCCAAGCCCTGCATTACCGCCGGGGACGAATGCTACAACTGTGAGTGGTCCACCGAGCTCACCGTCCCCCACGCCTTTGACGAGTATGTGAAGGGCTGGTTCGCCTGTAAGCTGTTGGCCCGGGAACTGGGTCTGGGCGACCCGGAGGGGTTTGTTTTCAACCTGTCGGTGGGATATGATCTGGCAGGCATCCAGAGCGAGAAAATCGATACTTACATCGAGGGAATGAAGGATGCCTCCGGCACCGGAAGCTGGAAGGACTGTGTGGATTGGACCCTGGATAATCTGGATCGGTTTTCCACCGTGGACCGGGCCTTTGTGGAAAGCATTTCCCCTAACATCTCCCAGTCCATCACGGAATCCACCCTCCACGGCTGTCCCCCCGCAGAGATTGAGGCCATTGCCTCCTATCTGATTGCGGAGAAGGGGCTCAATACCTATGTAAAGTGCAATCCTACCTTGCTGGGCTACGCCTTTGCCCGGGATAGCCTGGATAAGCTGCAGTTCGACTATGTCACCTTTGATGACCACCACTTCAGGGAGGACCTGCAGTGGGCAGACGCGGTTCCCATGTTCCACCGGCTCCAGGCCCTGGCTGCCCAAAAAGGCGTGGAGTTCGGGGTAAAGCTCACCAACACCTTCCCCGTGGAGGTGGCGGCGGAGGAATTGCCCAGCCAGGAGATGTATATGTCGGGCCGGGCCCTCTACCCACTGTCGGTCTCCCTGGCTGCGCGGCTGGCGGAGGAGTTTGGGGGCAAGCTGAGAATCTCCTACTCCGGCGGGGCCGATGCCCACAACATCAAGGGGCTGTATGAGGCCGGAATCTGGCCCATCACCGTGGCCACCACCCTTCTCAAACCCGGCGGCTACCGGCGGCTGAGCCAGCTGGGAGCCCTCATGGAGGGGGTCGGCCAGGGGGCCTGGACCGGGGTGGACCCGGTCAAGGCCCAGGCTTTGGCTGAAGCCGTGTTTACCGACCCCTATTACCGTAAGCCCATCAAGCCCCTGCCCCAGCGGAAGCTGGAAAAAAAGGTCCCACTCACCGACTGCTTCACCGCCCCCTGCCGGGGCGGGTGTCCCATTGGGCAGGACATTCCCGCCTATCTGCGTTTGGTGCGGGAGGGAAAGTACGCCGAGGCGCTGCGCGTCATCACAGAGCGGAATCCTCTGCCCTTCATCACCGGGACCATCTGCCCCCACCACTGCGCCGACAAGTGTACCCGGACCTTCTATGAGGACCCGGTGGCCATCCGCGGGGCCAAGCTGACGGCGGCGGAGGGGGGCTTCGATGCCCTGCTTCCCACCCTGAAGCCCAAGCCCCGCAGGGAGGGAGTGAACGTAGCCGTTGTGGGCGGCGGACCTGCCGGAATGGCGGCGGCCTTCTTCCTGGGCCGGGAGGGGGTCCCTGTGACCCTCTTTGAAGCCACGGGCAAGCTGGGGGGCGTGGTGCGCCACGTCATCCCGGCCTTCCGCATCTCCGACGAGGCCATCGACCGGGACGAGGCCCTCATCCGGGCCATGGGATGCCGGGTGGAGCTATACCACCCCGTCGTCTCCGCCGCCGAGCTGGAGGGGAAGGGCTTCACCCACGTCCTCTTTGCCACCGGGGCCCAGAAGCCCGGCGATCCCCGGCTGGAATATGGTGACTATATGAATTTTACCGAAGTGCTCATGCGCATCAAAAACGGCGGGACCCCCGATTTGGGGACCGACGTGGCGGTCATCGGTGGGGGCAACTCCGCCATGGATACCGCCCGGGCCGTAAAGCACCTGCCTGGGGTGGAGCGGGTCCGGCTGGTCTACCGCCGGACCAAGAAGCAGATGCCCGCCGAGGAGGAGGAGCTTCAGCTGGCCCTGGCCGAGGGTGTGGAGTTTCTGGAACTGTTGGCTCCCGAGGGAGTCAAGGACGGCGTTTTGACCTGTAAGGTCATGGAATTGGGGGCCCCTGATTTCTCCGGCCGCCGCGCCCCGGTGGACACCGGTGAGCGGCAGGCGTTCCCCTGTACTGCCCTCATCGCCGCCGTGGGGGAGAAGATCGATGAGAGCGTGGACGTGGGCACCTGGCCGGTCATCGGCGACCGAAAGCGGGGCCCCGCCACCGTGGTGGAGGCCATCGCCGATGCGGCGGAGGCCGCCCAGACGATCGTGGACGGTCTGGACTTCGAAAAATACGCTGCCGAAAATGCCAGGGGGGACAGGGCCTGGGCTCTGGACCAGAAGGGCAGGCTCCGGGCCGACTGCGCCTCCTGCGGGGAGGGCTGCCTGGAGTGCGCCACCGTCTGCCAGTGCTGTGTGGACGTGTGTCCCAACCGGGCCAATGTGGCAGTGAAGGTGCCGGGAAGCCCCATGCCCCAGATCCTCCACATCGACGGCATGTGCAACGAGTGCGGAAACTGCGCCGTCTTTTGTCCCTACGACAGCGCCCCCTACCGGGAGAAGTTTACCGTCTACTGGTCCCAGGAGGATTTTGAGAACAGTGAAAACAGCGGCTACCTGCCTATGGGGGGAACTATGTGCCGGGTGCGGCTGGACGGGGAGGTCAAGGATGTGGATGTGAGCGTTCCCGGCACCCTGCGTGAGGACCTGCGCCAGCTCATCCTGACGGTGGGCCGGCAGTGGAAGGGCTACGGCAGATTGTCAGGAAAATGAAAAAATCTTGCAGGCGGTGATCTGTGCCACCGGCATTGCCTTTTTTGCCCGGGCAGGGCTGGGGACCGCTCCCATTTCGGGCTTCCCTTTGTTCCATTATGCGGTGCTGCCTTTCTTTCTTTGGCGGGAATAGGGAGTGTCCTCCAGGGGAAGGGAAGTGCGGAATTTTCCGTCAAAATTATAATAGGCGTTTTGGACGGCGGGGGGTGTGGGGATGGAGCAGATCTCCCCGATGCCCTTGGCCCCGCAGGCCATCTCCGAGTGGGGTTTCTGAATGATGATGGATTCAATGGGAGGGGTCTGGTCAGCCCGGAAGAGGCCCAGACCGCCGTAGGTGAGAGTAGGAGCCCCGTTTTCCAGGGGGAAGTCCTCGGTGAGGGCGTAGCCCAGGCTCATGGTCACGCCGCCCTCAATCTGCCCCTCCACGTTCAGGGGATTGATGGCCTGGCCCACGTCGTGGGCGGCCACCACACGGCGCAGCTTGCCCTCCTCGTCCAGCTCCACCAGGTGGGTGGCGTAGCCGTAGGCGATGTGGCTGATGGGATGCTCCCGGGGGGAGCCCAGCTTGTCTGTGATACCGGTGTACTCCTGGTGGAAATTGACCCCTTCCACCGCATCCAGGTCCCGGCCTTCCAGGGCCCAGCGGAGCTCGGTGGCGGCCCGCCGGGCCGCCTCCCCGGTGAAGAGGGTCTGGCGGGAGGCGGTGGAGTTGCCCGAGTTGGGGGCGTAGCGGGTGTCGGGCTGGTCCCAGATGACCTGGGTGGGGGAGAGCTGGGCGGTCTGACAGACGATCTGGGTGAGGATGGTGCCCAGGCCCTGGCCGATGCAGGCCGCCGAGGTGCGGATATGGACCTTGCCCTTTTCGATGTGCAGGGTGACTCGTCCGGTGTCGGGGACCCCGACCCCAAGGCCGGAGTTCTTCATGGCGCAGGCGATGCCCGCCTTGGGATTGGAATTATAGTAGGGACGGACGGCATCCAAGGTCTCCACCAGGGCGGTGGAAGGGTCGGCGATCTGGCCGTTTGGGAGGGTCTGGCCGGGGCGGATGGCGTTGCGGTAGCGCATCTCAAAGGGGGAGATTCCCACCTTTTCCGCCAGGAGGTTCAGGTTGCACTCGGCGGCAAAACAGCTCTGGGTCACACCGAAGCCACGGAAGGCCCCGGCGGGAGGATTGTTGGTGTAGTAGGCCTTGCCGTCGATGTCAATGGTCTGGTAGTTGTAGGGGCCGGCGGCGTGGGTGCAGGCCCGCTGGAGGACGGGGCCGCCCAGAGAGGCAAAAGCCCCGCTGTCGGCGATGAAGGTGGCCTTCATGGCGGTGAGGATGCCGTTTTCATCACAGCCGGTGGAGACCACCATATCGAAGCCGTGGCGCTTGGGGTGGCAGAGCATGGACTCGGCCCGGCTCCACCGGACCTTCACGGGGCGCTGGGTGAGCAGGGCCAGGAGGGCGGCGTGGTGCTGGACGCTCATGTCCTCCTTGCCGCCGAAGCCGCCCCCCACCAGGCGGGCGATGACCCGTACCCGCTCCTGGTGCAGGCCGGTGGCCTCGGCACATTCCCGTTGGGTCTGATAGATGCCCTGGTCGGAGGACCAGATGACCACCCCCAGCTCATCGGGAGCGGCCACGGCGCACTCCGGTTCCAGGAAGGCGTGCTCGGTGGGCGGGGTGTGGTAGCGGGTGGTGACGGTAAATTTGGAGGCACGCAGGGCGGCGTCGGCATCCCCGCGGACCAGATGCTCGTGGGAGAGAAGGTTGCCCCCCTCCTGGAGTTGGGGTGCGCCGGGGGCCATGGCCTCTTGGGCTGAGAGGACGGGGGTCAGAATCTCGTAGTCAATGTGTACCAGGGCCTTGGCCTGTTCCAGAATCTCCGCCGTCTCGGCGGCGATGAGGACGATGGGGTCCCCCCGGAAGTGAACCTCGCCCCCCACAGGGACCAGGACCCACTGGTCCTTTTTCAGGTGGCCGATCTTGGGCTTACCGGGCAGGTCGGCGGCGGTGACCACCCGGATGACGCCGGGGAGGGCCTCCGCCTGAGCAATGTCGATGGACTTGACGATGGCCCGGGGATGGGCGGAACGGACCGCACCGCCAAAAACCAAGCCGGGGAGGTGGATGTCATCGGTATATTTGGCAATTCCCAGGGCCTTGGCCGGGCCGTCCACCCGGTGGAGGTTCTCTCCCACCGCGCCGGTAAAGTCCTGATGGGGAACCTCTCCATCCTCCCGAAAGAGCTTGGCGGCCAGGAGGACGGCATCCTCGATCTTCTGATAGCCGGTACAGCGGCAGATGTTTTGCCGCAGGGCTTTCTTCACGGCAGCCCGGTCCGGGTCGGGGTCCACGTCCAGGAGGGCCTTGGCGGAGATGACCATGCCCGGGGTACAGAAGCCGCACTGGACAGCCCCGCAGTGGGTGAAGGCATAGGCGTAAACCTCCTTCTCCCTCCGGGTAAGACCCTCACAGGTGAGGATGTGCTTGCCCTCCAGCCGGGAGAGCTTCTGGACGCAGGCCTTCATGGCCTTGCCGTCCACCAGGACCATACAGGTGCCGCAGGCACCCTCCGAGCAACCGTTTTTCACTGAGGTGAGGCCCAGCTGTTCCCTTAAAAAGGGAAGTAGCTTGCCGTCCTCCTCGGCGGTCATGATTCGGCCGTTGACGGTGAAAGTGACCATATGATCTCTCCCTTTCCTGTTCATAAATATAGTTTAACACCAAAGGAAAGGGCTGACAATGGGATAAATGTCGTCAAAATAGACAAAATTATAAAAAGTTTTAGGCAAAAGAAAAATTTTTTAGAAACCCATTGACTTAGGGCGGGGGAGTGGTATGATGGGGGCAGAAGAACAAGAGAAGGGGAGGCTGGAAGAATGGAAGAAATCAGATGGACGGCCAATGGGATGCCCGGAAACGGCGATCCATGGCTGAAGGTCATGGCGGAGGAAGAGGTGGCGAAGGCCAGGGCCTTTCACCAGAGCTTCCCCCAGTACAGTGTGACCCCTTTGGCCGAGCTGAAAAAGATGGCGGGGTATTTGGGGCTGGCCAGGCTCTGTGTGAAAGATGAGAGCTACCGGTTCGGCCTAAACGCCTTTAAGGTTCTGGGCGGCTCCTTCGCCATGGCCCGGTACATTGCCCAGAAGATGGGTAAGGACGTGGGGGAGATGACCTACGGCTACCTTACCAGCGGCAAGCTGCAGGAGGAGTTCGGCCAGGCTACCTTCTTCACCGCCACCGATGGCAACCATGGCCGGGGAGTGGCGTGGGCGGCCAATAAGCTGGGCCAGAAGGCGGTGGTCCACATGCCAAAGGGCAGCTCCAGGACCCGCTTTGACAACATTGCCAAGGAAGGCGCCCAGGTGACCATCGAGGCCGTCAACTACGACGACTGCGTCCGCATGGCGGCCGCTGAGGCGGCGGCCACCCCCAACGGGGTGGTGGTCCAGGACACCGCCTGGGAGGGCTATGAGGAGATTCCGGCCTGGATCATGCAGGGCTACGGCACCATGGCCGCGGAGGCCGACGAGCAGTTCGGTGAGCCACCCACCCACATTTTTATCCAGGCCGGTGTGGGTTCTCTGGCCGGGGCGGTCCAGGGCTATTTTGCCAACCGTTATCCCAGGAACCCGCCCAGGGTCGTCGTCATGGAGGCACAGATCGCCGACTGCCTCTACCAGGGGGCTGTGGCAGGGGATGGAACGCCCCGCTCCGTGGGGGGCGACCTCCAGACCATCATGGCCGGTCTGGCCTGCGGCGAACCAAACACCATCGGCTGGGACATTCTCCGTAACCACACAGCTTTCTTCGTCTCCTGCCCCGACTGGGTCGCCGCCAAGGGAATGCGGATGCTGGCCGCCCCGTTGAAGGAGGACCCGGCAGTGACCTCCGGCGAGTCCGGTGCCGTGGGCATGGGCCTCATCGCCACCCTCATGGAGGGCGATACCTACAAGGAGCTGCGGGAGGCCATTGGCCTGGACGAAAACTCCAAGGTCCTTATGTTCTCCACCGAGGGGGACACCGACCCGGAGAGGTACAAAAAAATTGTTTGGGGCGGCGAGTATGCCACCTGTCAGGAATAAGGGGAGGATACGATCATGGATTTTGAAGCGATCAAGAGAGTATCTGAGAGCTATAAGGACGACATGACCCGGTTTTTGCGGGAGATGATCTCCCATCCCAGCGAGAGCTGTGAGGAGAAGGAGGTCGTGGCCTGCATCAAGGCCGAGATGGAGAAGCTGGGCTTTGATGCCGTGGAGGTGGACGGCCTGGGCAACGTCATCGGCTGGATGGGTGAGGGAGATAAAATCATCGCCATCGACTCCCACATCGACACCGTGGGCGTGGGCAACCGGGCCAACTGGACCCATGATCCCTACGAGGGTTACGAGGACGAGCAGGTCATTTACGGCCGGGGCGGCTCCGACCAGGAGGGCGGTATGGCCTCCGCCGTCTACGGCGCTAAAATTATGAAGGAGCTGGGCCTCATCCCCGCCGGGTACAAAATGATGATTGTGGGCTCCGTCCAGGAGGAGGACTGCGACGGAATGTGCTGGCAGTATATTGTGAACAAGGGCCACCCTGAGCTGAAAGACAAGATCGAGTTTGTCATCTCTACCGAGCCAACCGACGGCGGCATCTACCGGGGTCACCGGGGCCGCATGGAAATCCGGGTGGACGTGAAGGGGCTTTCCTGCCACGGCTCCGCCCCCGAGCGGGGCGACAATGCCATCTACAAGATGGCGGACATCCTCCAGGACGTTCGCGCCCTCAACGAGAACCCCGCCGACGATACCGTAGAGATTAAGGGTCTCGTAAAGATGCTGGACCCCAAGTATAATCCTGAGCATTGGGAGGATGCCCGCTTCCTGGGCCGGGGCACCTGCACCACCTCTCAGATTTTCTACACCAGCCCCAGCCGTTGCGCCGTGGCCGACTCCTGCTCCATCTCCATCGACCGCCGCATGACCGCCGGGGAGACCTGGGACTCCTGCCTGCAGGAAATCCGGGACCTGCCCGCCGTGAAGAAGTACGGCGACGACGTGACCGTGTCCATGTATATGTACGACCGCCCCTCCTGGACCGGAGAGGTCTACGAGACCGAGTGCTACTTCCCGACCTGGATCAACAAGGAGAGCGCCGCCCACGTCCAGGCCATGGTGGATGCCCATCACGCCCTCTTTGGCGAGAAGCGCATCGGGCCCGACGGCACCATGCACTTGCGCAACCGTCCCCTGACCGACAAGTGGACCTTCTCCACCAACGGCGTAGCCATTCAGGGCCGCTACGGCATCCCCTGTGTGGGCTTTGGCCCCGGGGCCGAGAGCCAGGCCCACGCCCCCAACGAAATCACCTGGAAGCAGGACCTGGTCACCTGTGCCGCCCTGTACGCCGCCGTCCCGGGCCTGTACAAAGCGGAGAACAAGACCGCCGATGTGGCCCAGTTCCGCGCCGCTTTGACCGACAATAGCATCAAATAAGGGAGCCGACCGCCAAAGTTTACATAACAAAGGAGCGTTTCATTATGGATGCCACCCTTCAGAAATACATCGACAAGCTCAACTCCCTCAACTTTAAGGAGATGTACGGGAACGACTTCTTCCTGACCTGGGACAAGACCGACGAAGAAATCGAGGCCGTATTCACCGTGGCCGATGCCCTGCGCTATATGCGTGAGAACAACATTTCCACAAAGATTTTCGAATCCGGTTTGGGCATCTCCCTCTTTCGGGATAACTCTACCCGCACCCGCTTCTCCTTTGCTTCCGCCTGCAACCTGCTGGGTCTGGAGGTCCAGGACCTGGACGAGGGAAAGAGCCAGATTGCCCACGGTGAGACCGTCCGTGAGACCGCCAATATGATCTCCTTCATGGCCGACGTCATCGGCATCCGCGATGATATGTATATCGGCAAGGGCCACACCTACCAGAAGGAGGTCGTGGAGGCCGTGACCCAGGGCCACAAGGATGGGGTCCTGGAGCAGAAGCCCACCCTGGTCAACCTCCAGTGTGACATCGACCACCCCACCCAGTGCATGGCCGACATGCTGCACATCATCCATGCGTTCGGCGGGGTGGAGAACCTGAAGGGGAAGAAGGTGGCCATGACCTGGGCCTACTCCCCTTCCTACGGCAAGCCCCTCTCCGTGCCCCAGGGTGTCATCGGCCTGATGACCCGCTTCGGCATGGACGTGGTCCTGGCCCATCCCAAGGGCTACGAAGTCATGCCCGAGGTGGAGGAGGTCGCCCGGGCCAACGCCGCCAAGACCGGCGGCACCTTTACCAAGACCGACTCCATGGCCGAGGCCTTCCAGGATGCCGACATTGTCTACCCGAAGTCCTGGGCGCCCTTTGCCGCCATGGAGAAGCGCACCGACCTGTATGCCCGGGGCGACAGCGAAGGCATCAAGGCTCTCGAGCAGGAGCTGCTGGCCCAGAACGCCGCCCACAAAGATTGGTGCTGCACCGAGGCGCTGATGAAGACCACCAAGGACGGCAAGGCCCTGTATCTCCACTGCTTGCCCGCTGACATCAACGGTGTCTCCTGTGTGGACGGCGAGGTGGAGGCCTCTGTCTTTGACCGCTACCGCACCCCCCTATACAAGGAGGCGTCCTTTAAGCCCTATATCATTGCCGCCATGATTTTCTTGGCCAAGTGCCAGGACCCTCAGGCCGTGTTGAAGGCTCTGGGGGAGAGGGGAGTCAAAAGACAATTTGGGAAGTAAGGAGCGGATACGATGGGAAAACGTATCGTCATTGCCCTCGGCGGCAACGCCCTGGGCAAAAACCTGCCCGAGCAGATGGTGGCCGTAAGGCGGACGGCGAAAGCCATTGCAGACCTTATCGCCGAGGGGCATCAGGTGGTCATCGCCCACGGGAACGGCCCCCAGGTGGGCATGATCCAGAACGCCATGACCGAGCTGACCCGCTCCGACCCGGAAAAGTACATTCCCTGTCCCCTGTCGGTCTGCGTGGCCATGAGCCAGGGGTACATTGGCTATGACCTGCAGAACGCGCTCCGGGAGGAGCTGCTGGACCGGGGAATTGCCAAGGGCGTGGCCACCGTCCTCACACAGGTGGAGGTGGACCCCGCCGACCCCGCCTTCCAGCACCCCACAAAGCCCATCGGGGCCTTCATGACGAAGGAGGAGGCCGATCAGCTGGTGGCCCAGCGGGACTATCAGGTGGTGGAGGACGCCGGACGGGGCTACCGCCGGGTGGTGGCCTCCCCCAAGCCCCAGGCTATCGTGGAGATCGAGTCCATCCGTGACATGGTGGAGGCCGGTCTTGTGGTTGTGGCCTGCGGCGGCGGGGGAATCCCTGTCTTCCGCACCCGGGGGCATCACCTGAAGGGGGCGGCCGCCGTCATTGACAAGGACTTTGCTTCCTGCGTCCTGGCCCGGCAGCTGGAGGCCGACCTGCTCATCATTCTTACCGCCGTGGAGAAGGTTGCGGTGAATT
>JAHHSF010000100.1 GCA_020025375.1 Oscillospiraceae bacterium
GCCTGTTCAGATTGCGTGAGGCGCGGAGTAAACTTGCAAAACAGGCTTACTCCATTGTCCCACGGAGTCGGCCGGCTGTCAAGGATTTTTCCCTTGCAAATCAGTGGTTTTGGTTATTACTATGGTCTGCTTCAAGGGGAGTATATCAATGTGCTATTGACCGCTTTTTATGCGGCGAGACACAATTCGTGCTTTTTCAGTGGCGTTAATACGCCTAAATTGCGCTGTTCATTTCATTTTCCTCCGCTTTTTGGCAGTTTACTCGTGGTCTTTTTACCATACTTGTTCCTGCTTACAATAGCAACCGACCACCTTTCCGCATAAGCTGGGAAAAAAGGAGGTTTTGCAATGGCTACCATCTATCTCTCCCCTTCCACCCAGGAGGGGAACTACTACGTTAACGGTGGCAGTGAGGAACAATGGATGAACCGGCTGGCCGACGCCATGATCCCCTACCTGGTCTCTTCTGGTATCCAGTACGTCCGCAACTCCCCCGGCATGACGGCGGCCTCCTCCATCCGGGCCTCCAACGCCGGGAATTTTGACCTCCACCTGGCCCTTCACTCTAACGCCGCCCCGGAGTCTCAATACGGCGAAATCCGGGGCATCATCGTCTACTACGCCCCTTCCAGCGCCGACGGCAGAAGAGCGGCCATTTTGGTGGCCGATCAGCTTCGGAAGATCTATCCTCTGCCCAACCTGGTCCGGGCAGAGCCCACCACCACCATCGGAGAGGTGACCCGGGTCCGGGCCCCATCAGTCTTTATCGAGCTTGGGTATCACGACAACCCGGACGACGCGGTGTGGATTCAAAATAACTTGGTCCCCGCCGCCCGGGCCATCGTCATGGCCCTGACCGAATACTTCTTCATCCCCTTCCTTGAGCCACGTCCCCCCCGCCCCGCCGTGGTAGATGTCTCCTGGGGATATCTGAACATCCGCTACCGTCCCGCCCTCAATGCCCCGGTGGTAGCCAGGGCCTATGATGGGGCAAGGCTCACCGTCATTAACGAGTGGCAGGGCTGGTATCTGGTCCACTTCGATGGAGCGGTGGGCTATGCCGACGCCCGGTTCATCACCCTAATCTGAGGTGGGGGATGGAGATATATGTAGTCAGAGCCGGGGACACGGCCAGCTCCGTGGCCCGGCAGTACGGCATCCCGGTTTCCCAGCTCATCCAGGACAACGGCCTGACCTCCCCCTTCCAGCTCGTCATCGGGCAGACCCTGGTCATCCGCTTCCCCATCCGCACCTACACCGTCCGGCCCGGGGACACCCTTTTTCAAATCTCACGGCAGAGCGGCCTCACCCTCCGCCAGCTCTGGCGGAACAATCCCATTCTCCAGGGGGGTCTGAATCTCTACCCGGGCCAGACCTTGGTGCTGGAATACCGGGAATCCCCGGAGTCCCCTATCACGGTGAACGGCTACGCCTATCCCTTCGTGAGCAAAGCGCTTTTACGGGCCACCCTCCCCTACCTCACCTATCTGACCCCCTTTACCTACGGTATCACCCCCCAAGGTGGGCTGGTGGACCTGAACGACCGGGAGCTCATTGCCATGACCCGGGCTCAAGGCGCCCTGCCCATGATGCACCTCTCCACTCTCACGGAGGAGGGGGGCTTCTCCAATGAGCTGGCCTCCCTGGTCCTCAACGACATGGAGATTCAGGCCACCTTGATCGCCGCCATCGAAGCCAAGCTGGCTGAGCGTGGATACGAGGGTCTGGATGTGGACTTCGAGTTCGTTTTCCCCCAGGACGCCCTGCCCTATGCCGCCTTCCTGCGGCGGCTCCACGACAGGCTCTCCCCTCTTGGATACCTAGTGACCGCCGCCCTGGCCCCGAAAACCTCCGCCAACCAGCCCGGACTTCTGTACGAGGGACATAATTACGCCGCCATTGGGGCGGCAGTGGATAAGGTCTTGCTCATGACCTATGAATGGGGATATACCTACGGCCCCCCCATGGCCGTGGCCCCTCTGCCCAATGTGCGGAGGGTGGTGGAGTACGCGTTGACCGAGATACCCGCAAACAAGCTGTGGCTGGGCATCCCCAATTACGGTTACGACTGGCCCCTTCCCTTTCAGCAGGGGGTCACACGGGCCACCTCCATCTCCAACACCTATGCCGTGGAGCTGGCACGGCGGTACGGGGTCGAAATTTCCTTCGACGGCTACGCTCAGGCCCCCTACTTCCGCTACACCGACGGGCAGGGCACCGGCCACGAGGTCTGGTTTGAGGATGCCCGGAGCATCCAGAGCAAGCTGAACCTCATCCGCGAATATGGAATGGATGGGGCAGGCTACTGGAACATGATGCGCCCATTTCCGCAGAACTGGCAGGTCCTCAGCTCCATGTATCAGATTCTGCCCACGTGACAGAAACATTTGTCGAAATTTTCGTTTACAATTTGTTCATCTCAGGTTCTTGAATCGTCCATCACTTTTCAGCCGCATGTGGTATCCTATCATTGTCAGGAACAAAAATACCAATTTCTCTCTCCCTCCTCTCTCTTTTCATCACTGTCCCTCCGGGGCCGCCGACGCGGCCCCGGAGACGACAGACCAAAAATTCCACGCCGGGCGACCGGCGTGTTTTTTGTTTTTATGAATCACAGAACTCATGATCGCTTCCAGATTCTTTTACCTGGCCACGACCGATACCCACAGAGCCTGCCCCTATCCGTGTGTGGACCGTGGAAACAAGAAAACGCCATGTCATCTGACATGGCGTTTTCCTCTATTTCCCTCTTGACGCATGCGAACATTTGTGCTACCATCGTTTTGTAGAACAACCGTTCGTTTCGGAGGGCATGTGTATGGATGTAATGGAAAAACTAGAGATTTTGACCGACGCGGCCAAGTACGATGCCGCCTGTACTTCCAGTGGCCTAAACCGGAGCGGGATGGCGGGCCGGGTGGGGAACACCACCATGGCAGGATGCTGTCACTCCTTTTCCGCTGACGGCCGTTGTGTCTCCCTCCTCAAGGTCTTGCTGACCAATGCATGTGTCTATGACTGTCAATATTGTGTGAACCGCCGCTCTAACGACATAAGGCGAACTTCCTTTACACCATCTGAACTGGCAGGCTTGACCATAGAGTTTTACAGAAGAAATTACATTGAGGGTCTCTTCCTTTCCTCCGCTGTGGCGGGCAGTCCCGACGCCACCACGGAACGGATGATAGAGGTCCTCCGCCTCCTGCGGGAGCGCCACTGTTTTACCGGCTATATTCATGCAAAGGCCATCCCTGGAGCCGACCCACTGCTCACCCACCGACTGGGCCTGCTGGCTGATCGGTTGAGCGTAAATATCGAGTTGCCCTCAGCCAAAAGCCTGGCCCTCCTTGCCCCGGACAAGGCGAAGGAGGATATTTTCTCCCCCATGGCCCAGATACGGGACAGCGCCGCTCAGGCCAAGCGGGAAATCGCTCTCTACCGTCACGCCCCCGCCTTCGCTCCGGCTGGGCAGTCCACCCAGATAATCGTGGGGGCCAGCCCGGAAAGCGACCGGCAGATTCTCATGCTTTCCCAGGGACTATACCAGAAATACGGGCTTAACCGGGTTTTTTACTCGGCCTATATGCCGGTGTCCACCTCCTCCCTTCTCCCTGCCCCAGAGGGATTCAAGCCGCCCCTTCTACGAGAGCACCGGCTCTATCAGGCGGATTGGCTCCTGCGCCATTACCACTTCACCGCCGAGGAGCTGTTGGAGGGGGACAAGCAGGACTTTGATCCCCTGGTAGACCCAAAGTGCGGCTGGGCTTTGCGGCATTTTGAGCAGTTCCCGGTGGAAGCGAACCGAGCGGACTACGAAACGCTTCTGCGGGTCCCCGGTATCGGCGTGGTCAGCGCCCGGCGCATCCTGGCTGCCCGGCGTTGGGGCTCCCTCACCTTCCAGGACTTGAAAAGGCTGGGGGTGGTGCTGAAGCGAGCCCAGTATTTCCTCACCTGCAACGGCAAGATGGTGGAAGGACTCCGGGTGACCCCGGACGGAATCCTGCGCCATCTTGTGGCTTTGGAGCGCCCCATGCTGGCGCAAGCCGTGCCGGAGCAGCTCTCCCTCTTCGAGGAGGCGGTGTAAATGGAGGTCTGTTACTGTTACGATGGGTCCCTTGAAGGGTTCCTTACCTGCGTCTTCGACGCATATCAATACAAGGAATGGCCCTTGGCTTTCCGCACCTTCGATGAGCCATCCACCCTCTGGGAAGAGCGGAGCGTGGAAACAGACCTGGAAAAGGCCCGCCGGGTATTGGTAGGGCTGACAAAAAAAGTGGCGCCACGGGCCGCCATCCTGGTGCGCCACGGGTTCCTCACCTGTCTGGAGGAGCGGGAGCTGACCCTTTTCCGCTTCCTTCGCTTCTGTCTCCGCCACGGTCCCCCGGCCTTGTCGGCCCTAGCCGCCCCCGATGTCGGTCCCCTTCTCACCGCCGTCCGGCAGGCCGAACACGAGGCCCATCTCCTCACCGGCTTTCTCCGCTTCTCCGACAAAGGTGGGGTGCTGGTAGGAGAAATAGAACCCAAAAACCGGGTTCTTTCTCTCTTGCGTCCTCATTTTTGTAATCGCTTCCACGAAGCTTCCTTTTTTATCTATGACCGCACGCACCGGGAAGCGCTCTTTTATCAACCCGGCCGCTGGGCCATCTCCCCGGTGGAGGACTTTCAAATGGCCGTACCCGGGGATGAGGAGCGGAAATTCCGGGCCTTA
>JAHHSF010000101.1 GCA_020025375.1 Oscillospiraceae bacterium
CCCCTACCCCCACAGCGGAGGACCCCGCCGGAAACATCAACATCAACATCAACACCGCCGATGTCGAGACCCTGACCACCCTCCCCGGCATTGGGCCCAAGCGGGCGGCGAATATCGTGGCCTATCGGGAGGAAAACGGCCCCTTTCCGGTGGTGGAAGCCCTCACCGACGTCCCGGGTATCGGAGAGGCCACCCTGGAGGGCTGTATAGACCTCATTACAGTGCAGTAGGAGGCGCGACATGGCAAAGATCTTAGTCATCGACGACGAGAAGATATTGGTCAAAGGAATCAAGTTCAATCTGGAAAACGAGGGCTATGAGGTGGAGGTAGGGTACGACGGCGAGGAAGCCGTGGAGAAAGCCAAGAGCGGCAGCTTCGACCTGCTCATCCTGGACCTGATGATGCCCAAGATTGACGGGCTCCAGGCCTGTATGCGGATCCGTGAATTTTCCACCGTCCCCATCATCATGCTTACCGCCCGGAGCGAGGATACGGACAAGATTATTGGCTTTGAGTGCGGGGCGGACGACTATGTCACCAAGCCCTTTAACATTCTGGAGCTGAAGAGCCGTATCCGGGCCATCCTCCGCCGGACGGGGAGCGCCGAGCGAAAGGAGCGCTCCAGCCGCGTCGCCCGTGGCCACATCACCCTGGACACCGACGAGCGGGCCGCTTGGAAAGAGGGTGTGCCGGTGGATCTTACCGCCAAGGAGTTCGACCTGATGGAGCTTCTCCTCCGCAATCCGGGCCGGGTGTATAGCCGTGAGAACCTGCTCAACCTGGTCTGGGGCTACGAGTATGTGGGAGACTACCGCACGGTGGACGTCCATGTCCGACGCCTGCGGGAAAAGCTGGAAAAGGACCCCGCCAATCCCGAATATATCCTCACCAAGTGGGGCGTGGGGTATTACCTGAAAAATTCCTGACAGCTAGGAGGCGACCCTGATGGACAAGCCCGCCGCGAAGAGGGTCCCCCTCTTCCGCTCCCTGCAACTCAAATACGCTTTGGCCTACATTGTGGTCATCGCCCTGGTCCTCCTCCTGCTGAACACCTATCCCATCATCGCCTCCCAGGACCAGGTCTTTAAGTCCAAGCAGACCTCCCTTCAGAACCAGGCCAACGTCCTCTCCAGCTCCCTGGCGGTGGCGGACACCATCACCCCGGAAGGGGTGGCCCAGGCAATGGAGATGCTGGGACATACCTCCATGGCCCGGGTCCTGGTGACGGATTCCGCCGGCCTCATCCTCTATGATTCCGCCGGACCGGAAAATATCTACCGCTACGCCCTCTTCTCCGAGCTGAACGGGGCTCTCTCGGGCTGGGACGTGTCCCGCTCGGGATACCGGGACGGCTCCTTCTCCACCCGGGCCGCCGCCCCCATTACCTACCGCAATCTCACCATCGGAGCAGTCTACCTCTGGGAAGCGGACGCTGAGCAGGGCGCTCTCCTCATGAATCTGCGGACCACCCTCATCAATATCTCCATGGTTGTCTGTATCCTGGTGATCCTCTGCTCCATCTTCTTTTCCAAGGCCCTTACCCGGCGCATCGAGGACCTGCTCCAAGCCATCGCCATCGTCCGGGGCGGGCAGTACAACCACCGGGTGGAACTGGTGGGACGGGACGAGCTGAGCCTTCTGGCCGACGAGTTCAACAACCTCACCGACCGCCTTCAAGTCACCGAGGATGTCCGCCGCCGCTTTGTCTCCGACGCCTCTCACGAGCTAAAGACCCCCCTGGCCTCCATCCGCCTGCTCACGGATTCCATTCTCCAAAGCCCGGAGATTGACCCTGAGACCACCCGGGAGTTTGTCTCCGACATCGGGGCCGAGGCCGACCGGCTCACCCGCATTTCGGAAAAGCTCCTCACCCTCACCCGCCTGGATTCCGCCGTGGAGCCAGCCCGGTGCCCGGTGGCGGTCTCCGCCGTGGTGGACAAGGTGGCCTCCATGCTCGCCCCCCTGGCCAAAGCCGGAGAGGTGACCCTGAAGCTGGAGCTGGATTCGGAGTGCGTGGTCTTCGCCACTGGGGACGACCTCTCCCAGATCGCCTTCAACCTTATGGAAAACGCAGTGAAGTACAACCGGCCGGGGGGCGAGGTGCTGGTCACCACCTCCCATACCAGAGACAGGGCCATCCTTCAGGTGACCGACACCGGTGTGGGCATCCCCGAGGCCGACCAGGAAAAGATTTTCGACCGGTTCTATCGGGTGGACAAAGCCCGCTCCCGGGCCGCCGGTGGCACCGGCCTGGGTCTGTCCATTGTCCTGGACACTGTGAAGCAGCACCGGGGGACCGTCACCGTAGAATCCACCCTGGGGACCGGGACTCGTTTCACTGTCTCCTTCCCACTGTGCAAAGAGGAGGTGGTGGAATGAAACGGCTCTCCGCCCTGCTCCTGGCCCTGCTGGCGGTCTTGGTCGCCTGCGGCCAAACTCCCGCCACCCCCTCCGGCCAGTCTACGGACTATGCCCTCTACTTTCAGCCGGATTCCTACACCGCCGGGGCCGCCCTGGTCCCCCAGGCGGTGCAGCTTCCCCCCGACATTTCCAAGGCCGAGGCCCTCATCACCGCCCTACTGGCCGGGCCCACGGAAAAAGGCCTTCTCTCCCCCTTCCCCAATGGGGTCACCCTCCGCTCCTGGTCCCTGCAGGAAGGCCTCATCCACGTGAACCTCTCCGAGGAGTACGGCGGCCTGTCCGGCATGGACCTGACCCTTGCCGACTACGCCATCGTCCTCACCCTCTGCCAGCTGGAGGAGGTGGAGGGGGTCACCATCACGGTGGAAAACGACCTCATGCCCTTCCGCTACCGGCAGACCCTCTACCCTCAGGATGTTCTTCTCACCGACCTGCCGGAGACCCCTTGACAATATTTTTTTCCATCAATAAAATAAGCATATGTGTTTGAAAGGAAGCGAGCCCCATGCCTGATTATAAACTCGGTACCAACTGCCTCCACGCCGGCTACACCCCCGGCAACGGCGAGCCCCGGAATATCCCCATCGTCCAGTCCACCACCTTCCGCTATGAGACCGGTGAAGCTATGGGGGCCCTCTTCGATCTGGAGGCCGAAGGCTATTTCTACACCCGGCTTCAAAACCCCACCAATGACCGTGTTGCCGCCAAAATTGCCGCCCTGGAGGGGGGCACGGCGGCCATGCTCACCTCCTCCGGCCAGGCGGCCAACTTCTATGCCATCTTCAATATCTGCTCCTGCGGAGACCATGTGGTGGCCTCCTCCGCCATCTACGGCGGCACCTTCAACCTCTTCTCGGTGACCATGAAGCGCATGGGCATCGACTTCACCTTCGTGGCTCCCGACTGCTCGGCCGAGGAGTTGGAGGCCGCCTTCCGCCCCAATACCAAGGCGGTCTTTGGTGAGACCCTCGCCAACCCCGCCCTTACCGTCTTTGACTTTGAGACCTTTGCCAAAGCCGCCCACGCCCACGGGGTGCCTCTCATTGTGGACAACACCTTTGCCACCCCCGTGAACTGCCGCCCCTTCGAGTGGGGGGCTGATATTGTCACCCACTCTACCACCAAGTACATGGACGGCCACGCCCTCACCGTGGGCGGTGCCATCGTGGATTCCGGCAAGTTCGACTGGACGAAGTACCCCGACAAGTTCCCCGGCCTCTGCACCCCCGACGAGAGCTATCACGGGGTCACCTACACCGAACGCTTCGGCCTGGGCGGGGCCTTCATCACCAAGTGTACCGCCCAGCTCATGCGTGACTTCGGCTCCATCCAGGCTCCCCAGAACGCCTTTCTCCTGAACGTGGGGCTGGAGACCCTCCCCCTGCGAATGGCAAAGCACTGTGAAAACGCCATGACCGTGGCAAAGTATCTGGAAAATCACCCCAAGGTGACCTGGGTGTCCTACCCCGGGCTGGAGAGCGACCCCAACCACGCCCTGGCCCTTAAATACATGCCCAACGGCACCTGCGGTGTGGTCTCCTTCGGCGTGGAGGGCGGCCGGACTGCCGCCTCCAAGCTCATGGCGGGCCTGAAGCTGGCCTCCATCGCCACCCATGTGGCCGACGCCAAGACCTGTGTCCTCCACCCCGCCTCCACCACCCACCGGCAGATGAGCAATGAACAGCTGATGGCCGCTGGGGTCTCCCCCGACCTCATCCGCCTCTCGGTGGGCATTGAGGACCCCGCCGACCTGCTGGACGACCTGGAAAACGCCCTCGCCCAGCTTTGACCTTGCAAGGGAACGCCCCATTCTATAAGAATGGGGCGTTTTTTTGCAAGTTTTCCGCAAATACTTGCATATACTAGGGAGATACTTTATAATGTTTTCATCCATTAAAACGGAAAGAGCGAGGTGTCCGTATGTCCATTACCAATGCCCATCTGCGGGAGGTCTATGCTTCCCTGTCCGAAAAAAGCGCCCACGAGCCCGAATTTCTCCAAGCCGTCTATGAGGTGCTGGAATCCCTCAGCCTTGTGGCCGACCAGCGGCCCGATCTGGTCAAGTCGGGGGTCTTCACCCGCATCGTGGAGCCCGAGCGTACCATCCTTTTCCGGGTCTCCTGGGTGGACGATGCCGGGGTGGTCCGCGTGAACCGGGGCTACCGGGTGCAGTTCAGCTCCGCCATCGGCCCCTACAAGGGCGGCCTGCGCTTCCACCCCAGCGTAAACCTGTCCATCATCAAGTTCCTGGGCTTTGAGC
>JAHHSF010000102.1 GCA_020025375.1 Oscillospiraceae bacterium
GCTTCACGGGAGCCTTGCTGGGAATCACCGGCGGCTGTGCGGCCTTGGTGTCCCGCACCACCCCGCTGCTGACCGAAAGACTCCCATCCTTGTTCACCGACATGATTTCCAGATCGGATAACTCCACATCCTCGATATAGGGGTTGAAGTGGGCGTTCACCAGTTCCACTACTGCGGGGCCGTCGGGGATAACGTAGGACTGGTAATTCTTATAGCTCCGGCTCCAGGCCGAGCCGTTGAGCTTTCCGGGCAAGGCGTGGAAGCCCAGGTTGGCCATATCCAGTCCCAGGGCCTTCTGCCCAAACCAGACGATGGTACCCAAGGGGATATCGGTAGTCACGTTGTCCATAAGGATCTGGGCAAACTTGGGCACGGTGCTGATGTTGATGGTCTTGAGGCACTTTTCCATCACGGCCTTGAGGAAGTTCTGCTGAATCTCCACCCGGCCCACGTCGCCCACCGAGGTTTTGCTACCGTCGTTGTTCTTCCGCCAGCGGATGACCTGCATGGCATCGTCCCCGAAGAGGGTACGCAGGCCCTTGGCCTGGTTGATGCGCAGGTTTTGGGTGGGGTCGTAGTAGTGCATCTCATAGGGCACGTCGAACTCCACACCATTGATGGCGTCCACCAGCGCCCCCACCGCGTCCCACTCCACCGTGATATAGAAGTCGGGGGCGAAGCCGATAAGCTTTTGCAGGTAGTCCTTGAGGGCCTGGATACCCTTCTCCCCGCCGCCGTTGAAGTTATAGACCGAGTTGATACGTTTGATGTCCCAGGGGGCGTTCACCATGGTGTCCCGGTAGATGTTGAGAACATCCACCTTCTGGTTTGCGGTATCGTAGGCAACCACCATCATGGTGTCGGTGTTGCCGCCTCCCCCGGTGTCCCGTCCCAAAAGCAGGAAGGTATAGACCCCCTTTTTTCGGTCAGAACTGACGTTTACGCCGGGATTCTCCCCCTGCTCAAGCTCGTCGCCGTTGTTCACCGGCGGGGCAGGCAGGGTAGGCTCCCGAATCCAGAGCTTGAGCCCCAGGGCCAGCAGAAGCATCACCACCGCCGTCACTGCCAGGATGGTCACCCGGCGGCGGATGATTTCATCTCGGGTGCGGTTCCGCTTTTTCTTCTTTTCCCGGGCGGACTTCCCTTCCAGATGGGCGCCGCCCTTTCTCTTGTGTTCCGGAGTCATTTGCAGTTCCCTTTCAGCCAGTCACGGGCTCCTTTGGTATTCGGGTGGACCTGATAGCCCCGCTCCTCCATCTCGGCAATGCTCATTTCGCAGCCCAGAAGAACGGCGGCATCCAGGTCGGTCGCAGCCAGACGGCGGAGCTCTTCCACGCCTTCAAAGTCGCGTTTGGGCTCGATGTAGTCGGCCATGTATAAAATCTTTTCCAGGAGTGTCATGTCGGCCTTCCCGGTGGTGTGGTAGAATATGGCATCGTAGACGGCCTGGGGCTGACCGTAGACCGCCTTGGCCATGCAGGCCCCGGTTTTGGAGTGGAGCAATTTTTCCGCGCTCGACTCCATCTCGTCCAGCACCACCCCATATTTCTCACAACAGGCCAGATGCTCTTCCAGGGTCCAGTACTTGGTACAGTCGTGGAGAATGGCGGCCCGGCGGGCCAAGTCCACGTCAGCCCCCCAGCGCTTTGCCAGCTCCACCGCCGTCACCTCAGTGCCCAGGATGTGCTGGATGCGCTTGGCCTTCACCATGGACAGGGAACAGGCCCGAAGCTGTCCGTCGGTGAGCTTCGTCAAATCAGCGTGAGTGCCGTAGAGGCCGTGGCGCAGGATATAGCCCAGTACCGGCGGGTAGAGCTGATCCCAGCCCTCTCCCCCCCGAAGCTGGGTGGAGGAGACCTCTCGGATGGCAGGCAGTTCCACTGTACACACCTTGGCGTCATAAGTCTTATGGAGGTATTCTCCCTGCATTTTCAGCAGTTCCCCCTTGTCGGATTCCGTACGGGCAAAGCCCGCTACTCCGGCCAGTGAGAGGATGACCTCGGGTTGCCGCCAGTTTTGTAGGCTGAGGAACATATCGCTCCCCATGAGGAGCCACAGCTCATCCTCTGGGTACTGTTCCCGGAGAAGGTGAAGGGTATCCGCCGTGTAGCTCTTCCCTCCACGTCGGTGCTCCAAGTCGCAGACCTCCACTCCTTCTCCCAAGCCGTCTGCCATGAGGGCGGTCATAGCCAGCCGGTCCTCCGGACGGGCTGAGCCGGGACTCAGGTCCTTGTGGGGCGGCTGATAGGCAGGCAGAAAGAGGAGCCTATCCAGCCCCAGGATCTTCATGGCCGCCCGGGCCGAGTCCATATGCCCCAGGTGTGGCGGGTCAAAGGTACCGCCATAGACGCCAATCTTCATAACGCATCCCCCTGTTAAGCAGTTTTCAAAACGTCTTAAAAAGGTTTAAGGCGTGGTTTTCTTTTTCCGGTCTTTCACCAGAACAATCTTGTCTGTCTTGTCCTTCTTATGACTTGGACGATAAAGTACAAATTTTGTTCCAATGACCTGGACCTGTTCGCTGCGGGTGAGGACAGAGAGCTGATCGCAAGCCTCTCTTGCGGTGAGCTGGGAGTTCTCCAGCACCTTGCACTTGATGAGCTCCCGTGCCTCCAGAGCGTCGTTGGCCTGCTTCACCAGGTTCTCCCCGATGCCGTCCTTGCCGATGTGGACAATAGGCTGGAGGTCGTTGGCCAGGCCCCGAAGCTGGGCTCTCTGCTTACTTGTCAGTTCCATTCAGATAATTCTCCAATTTCTTTTTAAATTCTTTCAGGGCGTTGGCCCGGTGAGAGATCTCGTTCTTCTCCTCCTCGGTGAGCTGGGCAAAGGTCTTGCGCTTTTGGGGGACAAAGAACACGGGGTCGTAGCCGAAGCCGTTCTCCCCCAGAGGGGCATAGCCGATGGTGCCGGGGCACTCCCCCCGGGCGGTCACCACGTCCCCGTTGGGGAAGCAACAGGTCACCACCGAAACAAATTTGGCTCGGCGGTCCGGCTGGCCCCGGAGGTTTTCCAGCAGAAGGCGGTAGCGGCCCGCGTCGTCCAGGCCGGGTCCACCGTAGCGGGCGGAGTAGATCCCAGGGGCACCGTTCAGGGCATCCACGCAGAGACCGGAATCGTCGGCAATGGCGGGCAAACCGGTAGCCTCCATCACCGCCTTGGCTTTCAGTCGGGAATTCTCCTCAAAGGTGGCCCCGGTCTCCTCCACGTCGATGTGGATACCCAGGTCGGCTTGGAGGATAAGTTCCACGCCATACTTGGCCAGAATGTGGCGCATCTCCACCAGCTTATGGGCATTTTGGGACGCCAATACCATTTTCATATGCTTAACCTCCCAGGATTTGGCGCTGGATGGCTTGAATTTCAGAAAGCCCCTTCTGGCACAGGGCCACCAGGGTCTGTTGCTCCTCCACGGTGAAGGGGCGGCCCTCGCCGGTGCCCTGGAGCTCCACCAGGCGGCCGTCCCCGGTCATGACACAGTTCAGGTCCACCTGGGCGGCGGAGTCCTCCTCGTAGCACAGGTCCAGCAGGGGCTGGTCGTCCACGATGCCGGCGGAGACCCCGGCCACGACCCCGGTGAGAGGGGATTCGGTGAGGACCCCCTCGTCCATCAGCTTTTTACAGGCCAGAGCCAGGGCCACATAGCCGCCGGTGACGCTGGCGGTACGGGTGCCGCCGTCCCCCTGGAGCACGTCGCAATCCACGGTGATGGTCCGTTCCCCCAGTTTTTTCCTATCTACACAAGCCCGGAGGGACCTGCCCACCAGCCGCTGGATCTCAGCGGAGCGGGGGGAGAGCTTCAGCTTGGAGATGTCACGGCGGGAGCGCTCCCGGTTGGCCCGGGGAAGCATGGAGTACTCGGCGGTGACCCAGCCCTCCCCCTCGGGGACGTGCCTGGGCGCCCGATCCTCCACGCTGGCGCAACAAAGGACCTGGGTGTTGCCACACTTGATGAGACAGGAGCCCTCGGCAAATTTGATAAAGTTAGGAATGATCTCCATGGGGCGCAACTGGTCGTTGTCCCGGCCGTCGATACGTGGCATAGGAAAGACCTCCAATCCTTAAATTAAAATGAAAATTACAAATGGAACAGAAAACCCAGAAGTTGCCAAGCCAAGAAGAGGCCCCCCGCGACGGCCATGATGACCCCCACGTTCCGGGCGGTTCGAAAGGCCTCCTCGGGAATTTCCACGACGGGGTATTTCCGTTTCAAAACCTTGCGGGGGTCCTTGGCCTGGCGGATGCCCCAAATCAGGAGGAGTGCGGCGGCGATGAGTCGAATCATATCAGCGCCTCCACATACTCTTTGGCATCAAAGGGCCGCAGGTCGTCGATTCCCTCGCCCAGGCCCACATATTTCACGGGCAGGCCCAGCTCCTTGGCAATGGCCACCACGATGCCGCCCTTGGCGGTGCCATCCAGCTTGGTAAGGACGATTCCTGTAATGCCCGCCGCATCCAAAAACTGCTTGGCTTGGATGAGGCCGTTCTGGCCAGTGGTGGCATCCAGGACAAGGAGAGTCTCCCGGTCACAGCCAGGGAGTTCCCGGTCGATCACCCGGGAAATTTTATTCAGCTCATTCATCAGGTTCTGCTTGGTGTGGAGCCGTCCGGCGGTGTCCACCAAAATCACGT
>JAHHSF010000103.1 GCA_020025375.1 Oscillospiraceae bacterium
TTTTTTATTCTCAAAATTCAACTTGCAATTTCTGCTGGGGAGTAGCTGACGGCTGCTCCCTTTCTCGTTTCCATGAGGATGTCCGGCTCCGGGATGTCCTTACGATCCGGCACCGCACAGGGACCGATGCAGTTATCATGAAGGACGCTCTTCGATTTCTCACCCCTTTTAATACAATTTTTTGCGTGCTTGATGGAAAGTAAAAAACGCCATAGGTTTTCCTATGGCGTTTGGGACAGGAAAAGGGTGCTGATCTTTCACATCAGCACCCTTTGTCCTGCCGGTATTAAAGTTTTTGACTTCACATCGTGTTCCTTGCCTCTGAAAACATTGATTTTACTGGACTTGCTCATGTTTTCTTATTAGGAGGCGGGGAATGGTGCCAGCTTTTATTTTACAGATGCATATTCGCAGCGAACACAGGCTCTTTTTGTCTTTATCCCAGGACGGGTACGGTGGTAACGCCGTCGTTCACCGGCTGGGTGGGCGTGGAAGATGGGGCCGGGGTCACAATGGGGGCGGGAGCTGCCTTGCCCTCCACAGTGACTGTATAACCGTCCAGGATGGCGGCTGGCAGCTCAGCGTTGGCGACGGCATGCTCAATGGTGACGGTGTCTCCTTTGTTGAGGGTGACCACGATGGGGTTCGTGGCCGCTGAGACGGAATAGAACACCTCTCCCCCTTCTAAACGGAGGAAGTAGTAGGAGTTGCCGTCCAGGACGGCGGTGCGAATCTCGGCCAGCACCCCCACGGTGCTGGTCTCGGGAAGCTCCACGGGGGTGGTGACACCGCTCTCGGACAGCAGGCGGATATACTGCCGCTCACACTCGGCCACGGTGGAGGCGGTGGCGACAATCTGATACTGCCGCACATTGACCATGGCGTACATCTTTACCAGGGCGGCGTTATCCTTGAGTGCCATGAAGTAGGTGGGCTCGCCGGAAATATTCAGAAGGAGGGGGAAGGTAGCGGTGTAGCCCAGGTGCTGGACCACGCCCTTGGCGGAGTCCATGGCGGAGTACTCTGTGGCACCGGAGCAACGGTAATACTTGGTTTCCTTGGTCCGCTGGTTTGTGAGAAGGAAGCCCACGTTTGACTGGTCCGAGGTGACCGAGGTAACGCCGGTGTACATATATACATCGTCGTTCATGGCGATGTAGTTGTACCCCTCGGTGGTGACGGTTACGTCCTTCTGGCCCAGTATGGAGTTAAAGAAGCCGTTGACAAAGGTGCCGTGGTAGTCGTACTGCTCAATGATAAGCCCGGCGGAATACACCCGGTCCACCCAGGTGGGCACGTCCTCGGCCTCATAGTATGTGCTCTCGCCGGTGACGGCGTTCATGAGGACGGCTCCGTTGATGTCGTCTCCACCGAAGAGGCCGATGGTCTTTACCAGCCGGGGACAGATCCACCAGGGATTACCTTCCTCGTCGATTTCAAAGACAGGGGTAGCGAACATATAGGTGGGGAACTGGAACCGCAGATGGCGGTAAAGGTTTCGGTTCAAGGGCTCGGAGGGGGCGTACTTCATCCCTTCAGCCAGGCGGACCACCTCGGCCTCCTGGCTCACCATGTCGATGACGATATAGGCGGGCAGGCCCTGGTCTCGGTTGGTGAACCACTTAACGAGGTCGCCGTAGTTAAGATAAGCCACGCGGACCGGGCGGTTCTGATAGTTGATCTGGGAGTAGACGGTGGCTACCTCGAACTGGCTGACCATGTCGTCCAGGTCGCCCAGAACCCGGTTGCCCAGCCGCTGGGCGGACTCGTCATCCAGCATGGGAATCTGGTCGAAGGAGATCTCCTCCACCTCGGTGGCGAAGTCGCCGGTTTCCACCTTCAGGAGGTCCCGGTAGGCAGAGGCCCGGAAAAGGGGCATGGAGGCCACCGAGCCGATGAGAGCCACCAGGAGCAAGGCCACAAAAAGAAGGAGAATTGGCTTACATTGAGTTTTGAGAAAATGGATATACTCCCGGGGACTTCCGCCGGAGAGGCTCAAGCCAGAGGTGACCAGGGTGCAGATAAAGTAGACCACGCACAGCAGGCCGATAAACACATAAAAATCGGGGGATTGAGGGTTCAAGGCAGGTAGGGCGATGTAGAAATACAGAAAGCCCACCACCAGAACCACCAGAAGATTGATGAGGATGCCCTTGGCCTTCCCCATGCCTTTTTTACCTTTTTCCATCGTATCTCCTTACTCTCCGCAAAGGGAGTGGACCCGGTTCTCGTCGGCGGCCATGGCGGTCAGTGTGCGCTCCAACAGAGCGTCCAGATCCCAGCCCAACAGCTCGGCCCCCTGGAGGATGACCTCACGGGAACAACCGGCGGCGAACTTCTTGTCCTTAAATTTCTTTTTCAGGCTTTTGAGCTCCATGTCTGTACAGCTTTTGGAGGGGCGCATGAGGGCAGCGGCCCCGATCAGGCCGGTAAGCTCGTCGGTGGCGAAGAGGACCTTTTCCATCTCATGCTCCGGCTTTACGTCGGCCCCAGTCATACCCCAGCCGTGGCTCACCACCGCGTGGATGAGAGCGGGGTCGGCGCCCCGTTCTGCGAGAAGGTTCTGGGCCTTGACACAGTGCTCCTCGGGCCAAAGCTCGAAGTCGATGTCGTGCAAAAGGCCCACGTTGCCCCAGAATTCCTCCTGGTCGCCGTAACCCAGCTCCCGGGCAAACCAGCGCATCACGCCCTCTACGGTAACCCCATGGTGGAGGTGAAAGGGTTCTTTGTTAAATTCGGTGAGCAAGGCCCATCCATCCTGCCTGGTCATATGCAAATTCCTTCCTACTTTATATTGCACTTATTTTAACATGTTTTTCTGAACTTGTGTGAACAAATCAAAAATTTATAGAAAGGAAGCGCTTGGCAACAAGTTTTTGCAGGTCTTTAAGACCATTCCTTTGGGACAGCCCGCTCGGTGGTCTTAGGTCTGGAAGAAGAACTGATAGTAGCCTATGATAAAAATAAGGAGCATGATAAAGGGAAGGACATAGGTGACATAGAACTTGGACCATTTTGGGAACTTGAGACCCTCGCCCTGGTCGGCCTCGTTCAGGAAGGCCTTCCAGCCCCAGCCTCGCTTGGCCACGCAGAAAAGGAGATAGACCAGGCTGCCAAGGGGAAGCAGATTGTTGGAGACAATGAAGTCCTCCCAGGTCTGGATGTCCATGCCCATAGGGGCAAAGGAGCTCCAGATGCTGTGCCCAAAGATGCAGGGAAGGGAGAGGAGGATGATGGCCACGAAGTTCACCGCGATGGCCTTTTTCCGGCTCCAGCCCCACAGATCCATGGCGAAGGAGAGGATGTTCTCAAACACGGCGATGATGGTGGACAGGGCGGCGAAGCTCATAAAGAGGAAGAAAAACGCCCCCCACAGGTTGCCGCCTGGCATCTGATTGAACACGTTGGGCAGGGTAATAAAGATGAGACTGGGACCCTCACCGGGATTCACGCCAAAGGCAAAGCAGGCGGGGAAGATAATGAGACCGGCCATAAAGGCTACGAAGGTGTCCAGCAGTCCGATGCTCACAGCCTCGCCGGTGAGGGAGCGCTCTTTACCGATATAGCTACCGAAAATAGCCATGGCGCCGATGCCCAGGCTCAGGCTGAAAAAGGCCTGGCCCATGGCGGCGTAGATGGCCTCGCCCAAGATGAACTGGCCCTCGGCGTTATACATCAGATTGTGAAAGCTGGGAACCAGATAGAACTTGAGTCCCTCGATAGCTCCCGGCAAGGTGACACTACGGACGCAGAGAACCAGCAGCAGCAGGAGCAGGCAGGTCATCATCACCTTGGTGATGCGCTCTACGCCGTTCTTCAGACCAAGGGAGCAGATCCCGAAACTGATCACGACAACCACGATCATCCATAAGGTGAGGGAACCTGGATCGCCCAGCATATTGCCGAACACACCGCTCACCTCATCAGGGCGAAGGCCGGTGAATTCGCCCTTGAGCATCCGAACCACGTAGGAAAGCATCCAGCCGCCCACGGTGGTGTAAAACATCATGAGCAGATAGTTGCCCGCCATAGCGCCGTAGCGGTAGAGGTGCCATTTTGTGCCCTTGGGTTCCAGCACGTTAAAACTCAGGGCGGCGGACTTCTGGCTGGCCCGGCCCACGGCAAACTCCATCACCATGATGGGCAGGCCCAGAATGACCAAAAACAGCAGGTATATGAGAACAAAGGCGGCGCCGCCGTACTGCCCCACGATGTAGGGGAAGCGCCACACGTTGCCCAGGCCGATGGCGCATCCGGCGGAGATGAGGATGAAGCCAAGGCGGGAGGAGAAGCGTTCACGTTCTTTCAAAATCAATCCCTCGCATTTCTTTTACGGGCGGCACACAAACGCCCGCGTGTGTTTCACTATCATACTACAAGTGAAAAACGGTGTCAAAACAACCGGAATGGTTTGAGGCTTTTTCTCTTTAATGCAAAAAAGTAAGGGCTGTGAGAAAAAATCCTTGGTGGAAATCCCAAAAAAATCCCGGGACCGTAAGGTCCCGGGATTTTTCAAAGCACCCCCTGTTTTCGTGCAAGGAAAACAGGGGGTGCTGAGG
>JAHHSF010000104.1 GCA_020025375.1 Oscillospiraceae bacterium
GTAATATTCCTTAACGTTCCAAACTCCGCCGAAAATGTCCGCCTCCTATTCGTCTTCCAAATACTGGCGGATGGCAAAAATGAGCCGCTCGGTGGCCTCCTGGACGGTGGCATCGGGAATCTGGGCCCCGGCGGTGGCGGCGTTGCCCCCGCCCCCCAGCTTCTCCAGGATGACCTGGACGTTGGTACTGCCGATGCTCCGGGCCGAGACGAAAACGGTGGTCTCGTCCGGGAAGAGGACAAAGGAGGCATCGATGCCCGAAAGGTTCAAAAGCTCGTCGGCTGCCTGGGCGGCGGTGACCCGTCCCACGGTGTGGTCCACGGCGGCGATGGCGATGCTGTTTTCGTACACCTTGGCGTTACGGATGATGTCGTACCGGGCGATGACCCCGTTCAAATCGTTCTGAAAGAGCTTTTTCAGTTCCCCGGTATCCGCTCCCGCCCGGCGGAGGAAGGCCGCGGCCTCAAAGGTCCGGCCTCCGGTGCGCATGGTAAAGTTTTTGGTGTCCAGCATGATGCCGGCCATGAGGGCCTCGGCCTCCACCCGGAGGAGGTCGGCGGGGTCCATGAGGTACTGGATGAGTTCGGCGGTCAGCTCCGAGGCGGAGGAGGCGTAGGGCTCGTGGAAATTCAGGGCGGCGTTGGCGATATAGGTGGCTGCCCGGCGGTGATGGTCGATGACCACCACCCGGCTGCAGGAGTCCAACAGGGCCTCAGCCTGGACCTGCTCGGGCCGGTTGGTGTCCACCACCACCAGCAGGGAGCGGGAATCGGCGGCCAGAAGGGCGTCCTGCTCCGAAATCATCACGTCAGCGTACTCGGGGAGGGCCCGCAGGCGGTTCTCCATCTCCTCGGCGGGGGTGTGGCCCGGCTCCTTCAAAATGCGGCAGGGCACTCCCAGCTTCCGGGCCATGGCGGCCACGCCGGCGCACGCGCCGAAGGCGTCCAGGTCGGGGTATTTGTGGCCCATGACAAAGACGGTGGAGGAGTCCGAAATGAGGGCCTTCATGGCGTTTGCCATGACCCGGCTCTTTACCTTGGTCCGCTTTTCCAGCTCCTTGGAGCGGCCGCCAAAGAACTCAAAGTTGTAGCGGTTCTTGATGACCGCCTGGTCGCCGCCCCGGGAGAGGGCCATCTCGATGGAGAGGGAGGCATACTGGTAAAGCTCCTCCAGGCTGTTCGCGTCCTGGCCGATGCCAATGGAGAGGGTGGCGGGCACATTGTTGACTCCCAGCACCTCCCGCACCGAGTCCAGGATGGAAAACTTCTCTTCCTTGAAGGTCTGGAGATACCGCTGCTCAAAAAGGAAGAGGTAGCGATCCCGGTCGTGGCGGATAAAGAGGCCCTGGGCGGGCTCCACCCACTCCTTCAGCTTCTGGTTGATGGCAGAAAGCATGGCCGAGCGGACGTTTTCCTCCATGTTTTTCATGATCTCCTCATAGTTGTCCAGCAGGAGGATGGCGGCCACTGGCCGGGAGTCGTAAAATTCGTCCGAAATATTGGAATACTCTGTTACGTCCACCCAGTAGGTGGTGGCAAGACAGGACGTTTCCTTCTTGTCCTCGGTGCGGACCAGATGGCCAAAGACCAGGTAGCGCCGATCCCCCACTTCCACCTCGTTGGGGCACTCGCTTTTGCCCTCCATGAGCCAGCGAGGGTTGAAGTCGGGGACGGCGGCGGACAGCTTGGTGTCAAAGAGGTGCTCCCGCTCCCCGGTCATCTGGAGGAAGCGCTCGTTGGACCAGATGACCTCGTCGGTGTCAGGGCGAAAGATGACCATGGGCAAGGGGGAATGGAGCATGGTGTCCTTGCTGGCCGTGTCCATACTGCAGGTGAGGGAGTCCATGTATTTGATGATCTCCCGCTTGCGCTTATTGGTGCTGCTGCGAAAGTAGAGATAGAGGATGACCACCACCGCTAGCTCAATGACGGCCAGTGGAATGGAGAAATGGGCCGAGATGAGGGCAAAAGCCACCAGGCACAGGAAATATTGCCGTAGGCCCGGCTCCAGCAGATGGGCCAGTTTTCGATTCATATCCATACCTCCTTGTCTGAAAAATCTAATATTATGAATACCTTATCATAGCATAGAGGGGCCGAGAATTCAAGGTGAAGCAGGGCAAAATGTCCTGAGAAGGAGCGGCGAATTGATTGCTTTTTTCTGATTCAGCCCTTGCACTCACTTTAGCGCACTGCTATAATGAGGGCTAACAATACAACGCAGTAGGAGGCGTTTTTCATGCAGGCACTCACCATCACCCGTGCTGAGACCCTGAAACCCAAGCCCGAGGCGGACAAGCTGGGCTTCGGCAAGCATTTTACCGACCATATGTTCCTGATGAACTACACTTTGGGCCAGGGGTGGCACGATCCTCGTATCGTGCCCTATGGTCTCATCTCTCTGGAACCCTGCGCCATGGTCTTTCACTATGCCCAGGAGGTCTTTGAGGGGATGAAGGCATACCGCACCGCCGATGGGAGCATCCAGCTCTTCCGTCCCATGGACAACGTCCGGCGGCTCAACGATTCCTGTGATCGCCTCTGCATTCCACGGGTGCCCGAGGCTGAGACTTTGGAGTACCTCAAGGAGCTGGTGCGGCTGGAGGCCGACTGGGTGCCAAATGGGGAGGGGACAAGCCTCTATATCCGGCCTTTCATCATCGCAACCGATGCCTCCCTGGGGGTCCACTCCTCCCATACCTATCTGTTCGCCATTATCCTCTCCCCTGTTGGCTCCTATTACCCAGAGGGGATCAATCCCGTGAAGATCTACGTGGAGGACGATGACGTCCGGGCCGTGAAGGGCGGCACCGGCTACACCAAGTGCGGCGGCAACTACGCCGCCTCCATCCGGGCCGGGGAGCGGGCCGAGGAGGCCGGCTATACCCAGGTCCTCTGGCTGGACGGGGTCCACCGGAAGTATATCGAAGAGGTGGGTTCCATGAACGTCCTCTTCAAAATCGACGGCAAGATCGTTACCCCCGCCCTTACCGGCTCTGTCCTGCCCGGCATCACTCGCCGGTCTTGCCTGGACCTCCTGCGGGACTGGGGTTACACCGTGGAGGAGCGGCTCCTCTCCGCCGAGGAGCTTTTCCAGGCCGCCGAGACCGGAAAGCTGGAGGAGGCCTGGGGCTCCGGCACCGCCGCTGTCATTTCCCCCATTGGGGAGATGGGATGGGGCAAACACCATGTCACCATCAACGGCGGCAAGATCGGCGACCTGACCCACAAGCTGTATGAGACCCTTACCGACATTCAGTGGGGCCGGGAGCCCGACCCCTACGGCTGGACCGTCAAGCTGTAACAGAAACGCAAAAGATGCGGACCGCTTTTTTGAGCGGTCCGCATCTTTCTGTATTTACTTGCTTTCCGTTTCTTCGCGCTTTTTTGCCAGGAAAACCCCGGCACAGAGGGCGGTGAAGGGGGCCACAGTGACCAGGCCGAAGGAGCCGACAATGGTGTGGATGAGTTCGGCGGCCACATATTTGTAGTTGAGGATGTGGTCTAGGGGAGTGCCCTGGGCCATAAAGACCATGAGCAGGGCGATGTAGCCCCCGGAGTAGGCGAAGAGGAGGGTGGTGGTCATGGTGCCCATGGCCGCCCGGCCCACGTTCATCCCGGACTTTGCCGCCTCCCGCCAGCCCAGGTCGGGCCGCTTCTCCACCACCTCAAAGACGGCAGAGGTGATGTCCACCGACAGGTCCATTACCGCGCCCGAGGCGCCCAGGAAGATGGAGGCCATAAAGATCTGGGTAAGGTTTAGGCTTTGATAGCCCGAGTAGAGCAGGCTTTCCGAGTAGGCCATCACCGCTCCGTGAATCTGGAACAGGTCGGTAAAGGCCATTCCCAGCGCACAGGTGACCAGGATCCCCAGAAAGGAGCCGGACACGGCGGCGGCACACCGCCGGTCAAAGCCGTAGACCAGGGCGATGATGAGCAGGGTGAGGAAAAGGGTGACTCCCAGCCCCACCCAGATGGGGTTCCACCCCTTCAGATAGAGGGGGACCAGCACCTTCCAGAGTACAAGTATCGTGAGGGCAAAGGAGGCGATGGCCCGCAGGCCGGACTTTCCGGCAAAGAGGAGAAGCAGGAGGGCGAAGCCCGCCGCCAGCAGGGCCTCCCAGCCCAGGCGGAGGTGGTCGGTCATGGTGACGGACAGGATCTCCTCCCCCTTGTGGCTCACCACCACCAGGGCCTTGTCCCCGGGGGCGAAGAGCTTGTCCTGCTCCAGGGAGCCGTTGAGAAGGTTGGTCCCCTGGGTGGTCCGGCCCTGGAAGGGGCCGTCCAACAGCTCCAGCTCGCACCGCTGTTCCCCGGAGCGGACCAGGCCGGTGTCGATGATGGTGGAATTGTCCACCGCCGATACCCGGGCGGTACAGCGCACCGCCTCCTGGTAGAGGAGGGCACCCTCATAGCCCGTGGGGAGCCACAGGAGGAAGAGAATGGCCAGCAGACAGACCCACACCGGGGCGTGGTAGCGGACCGAGGGCCGGGAAAAGAAAGCCTTCATGGAAAAACTCCTTGTGTGTTGAGATAGATCGGCC
>JAHHSF010000105.1 GCA_020025375.1 Oscillospiraceae bacterium
CGCTCCGATGTGGAGACCCTTCGCCAGGCCGTCCTGAGCGGCGAAGTGGATACCCTGGCCACCGACCACTGCTCTTATAACTTCGCCACCCAAAAGATCCTGGGCAAGGATGACTTCACCAAGATTCCCAACGGCACCCCCGGGCTGGAACACCGCCCCGCCCTGTTCTTCAGCTCCTTTGTGGCCCCCGGCCTCACAGGGCCGGAGACCATGTGTGCCCTACTCTCCACCAACCCCGCCAGGCAGTACGGCCTGACCCATAAAGGTATTTTGGCTGAGGGGGCGGATGCCGACCTGGTCCTCTGGGACCCCAAAGCGGTCTGGACGGTCTCGGCCGCTACCCAGCATCAAAAGGTAGACTACACCCCCTATGAGGGGATGACCCTCACAGGCCGGGCCAGGGCCGTCTACCTGGGCGGCGTTCTGGCCGCCGAAAACGGCGAGCCCAGGCAAACCGGCCTGGGCCGCTATGTCCCCCGCGCCACCATCTAAGACAACAGGAGGATTTTCCCGTGTTTCGTATCCTAGAAAAAGAAGCCCTCAACCCCACTGTCACCCGTATGTCGGTGGAAGCCCCTCTCATCGCCAGAAAAGCCAAGCCTGGCCAGTTCGTCATCCTCCGGGCGGGGGAGAACTCCGAGCGCATCCCCCTCACCGTGGCCGGTTGCGACCAGGCCAACCGTTCCGTCACCGTCATCTTCCAGGTGGTGGGGGCGGGCACCATGGAACTCAACGCCTTGAATGTGGGAGACTGTCTCCACGACTTCGTTGGTCCCCTGGGTCGGGCCAGCGAGCTGAACGGTCTCAAAAAAGTCTGCGTAGTCGGCGGCGGCGTGGGTTGCGCCATCGCCCTGCCCCTGGCCCAGGCCCTTCACGACCAGGGTTCCACCGTCCACAGCGTGGTGGGCTTCCGCAACAAGGACCTGGTCATCCTGGAGAAGGAGTTCGCCGCCTGCAGCGACAAGCTGGTCGGCATGAGCGACGACGGCTCCTGGGGGGAAAAGGGCCTGGTCACCGCCGCCCTGGAGAGCCTTATCCAGGCCGGAGAGACCTACGACCAGGTCATCGCCATCGGCCCCCTGGTGAGGATGAAGTTTGTCACCGCTGGCACCAAAAAATCCAACATTCCCACAGTGGGTTCCATGAACCCCATCATGATCGACGGCACCGGCATGTGCGGCGGCTGCCGCCTCACCGTGGGTGGGGAGACCAAGTTCGCCTGCGTGGACGGCCCTGACTTCGACGGCTTCCAGGTGGACTTTGACGAGGCCCTCCACCGGGGGTCCATGTACCGGGACTTTGAGGCCCACGCCCGAGAGGCCGAATGTAATCTTTTCAATCAGGAGGTGGAGAACGATGCCTAACATGGACCCGAAAAAATGCCCCATGCCCAGCCAGGACCCCATTGTCCGCGCCAAAAACTTTGGGGAGGTTGCCCTGGGCTATACCGCCGAGATGGCGGTAGAGGAGGCCACGCGGTGCCTGGACTGTAAGCACAGCCCCTGCCACTCCGGTTGTCCCGTGGGCATCGACATCCCTGCCTTTATAAAAAAGGTGGCGGAGGAGGACTTCACCGGGGCCTATGAGGTCCTGGCCCGGTCCACTACCCTGGCTGCCGTCTGCGGCCGGGTCTGCCCCCAGGAATCCCAGTGCGAGGGCAAGTGCGTCCGGGGCATCAGGGGGGAGCCGGTGGCCATCGGCCGCCTGGAACGCTTCGTGGCCGACTGGCACCGCACCCACGCCACCGAAGCCCCTCAAAAGGCCGTCCCCAACGGCCACAAGGTGGCCGTGGTTGGCTCCGGCCCCAGCGGCCTGACCTGCGCCGGTGACCTGGCCAAGCTGGGCTACGCTGTCACCGTTTTCGAGGCCCTCCACACCCCCGGTGGAGTCCTGGTCTACGGCATCCCGGAATTTCGCCTGCCCAAAGCCCTTGTCCAGAGCGAGATTGATACCCTGACCGCCATGGGGGTGGAGTTCCAGACCAACATGGTCATCGGCAAGGTCCTCACCGTGGACGAGCTGATGGAGGACCTTGGTTTTGAGGCGGTCTACCTGGCCTCTGGGGCCGGCCTGCCCTCCTTCATGGGCATCCCCGGAGAAAGCCTGAATGGGGTCTACTCGGCCAACGAGTACCTCACCCGCGTGAATCTTATGAAGGCCTATCTGCCCGACAGCCGCACCCCCATCGCCAAGAGCAAAAAGGTCGCCGTGGTAGGTGGCGGCAACGTGGCCATGGACGCCGCCCGGTGCGCCAAGCGCCTGGGGGCCGAGGAGGTCACCATCGTCTACCGCCGCGGCATGGAGGAGCTTCCCGCCCGCAAGGAAGAGGTGGAGCACGCCATGGAAGAGGGCATCGTCTTTCAGCTTCTCACCAACCCCGTTGAGGTCCTGGGAGATGAGAAGGGCTATGTGAAGGGCATGACCTGCATCGAGATGGAGCTGGGAGCGCCCGATACCTCGGGCCGCCGCCGCCCCATCCCCAAGGCGGGCAGTGAGTTCACCCTGGAGGTGGACACCATGATCATGTCCATCGGCACCTCTCCCAACCCCCTGCTCCGCAACACCACTCCCGGCCTGGATACCGACCGCCGTGGCTGTATCATCACGGATGGGGCGGACGGCCTCACCAGCCGCCCCGGCGTGTACGCCGGGGGCGATGCCGTGACCGGAGCCGCCACCGTCATCCTGGCCATGGGGGCCGGCAAGCAGGCCGCCGCCGCCATCCACAAGTACCTGCAATCGAAGTAAAGCAACCGACGCCTCCCGGATGTTCCGGGAGGCGTCGGTTTGATCACAGCCCCAAAAACGCCTGTAGGTCAGGCAGGTCGCGGGCAATATAAACACTGGGATAGGCGGCGAAATCCCCGGCGGGGGTGGTGCCGTTGAGAACGGCGGCAAAGTCGCACCCGGCGGCATGGGCGGTGGCTGCATCGATGGTGGTATCCCCACAGAAGAGAACGTCCCCCGGCCCCAGGCCCAGGCGCGCCAGCCCCTGGAAGATGCAGTCGGGGGCGGGCTTCATGTTTGCCACGCAGTCCCCGCCGATGACGAAGTCCAGAGTCTCCATGAGGCCGTGGGCGGCCAAGATCTCCTCCAGGGTGGGCCGTTGCTTGGTGGAGGCTACCGCCACATGGACCCCTGCGCCGTGCAGGGCCCTGAGGAGCTCCTTCGCCCCGGGAAAGAGGGGGACCCCGTTGGCCTGCATAGGCCGGGCCACCGACGCGAAAGCCTCCCGGAACCGGGCCTGATGGGCCGGGTCCTTGTCCCCGGTAAGACCCTCGTAAGCCACCTCCAGGGGCTGGCCCACTGTGCGACGCACCGCCTCCCGCTCCGGGGCCGGCCACCCCAAAAGGGTCAGTCCGTGGAGGAACCCGGCGAGGATGGCATCGGTGGCGTCCCCCAAGGTATAGTCAAAATCGAAAAAAACGGCTTTGTAGGTCATGTCGGTATCCTTTCAAGCAATATTTTTTTTCATTTTAACATGACGGAATACAAAAGAAAAGTGGGCCGGAACATTTCCGGCCCACCTTCTCACTCCTCCTTCTCCCGCAGAAAGACCTCCGCCCCATAGCGGATACACCGCTTGAGCCGCCGCTCTCCCCGCTTCACCGTGCGGGAGACGGTGGACTTGTCCACCCCCAGCAGATCCCCAATCTGCCGCATATTCATCCCCTTGGCGTAATAGAGGTCGAGGACCTCCCTCTGCCTGGGTGTCACATCGCTCTTCAACGCCCGGATCAGATTCCGTTTCATCCGGTCCAGGTCGGCGGTGTTGGTATTCTCTTCGCTCATGGCCCGGGAATAGACCGCCATGTCGGCGGCGTACTGGGCCCCCCTCCTATAACGAGTACCGTTCATTGCGGCGATACCCCCTTTCGTAATAGCGCGCGCACAGGACGGCCAGGTCCTGCGCCTCCCGCCGCATGACGGTAAGGACCCGGATCCGCTCTGCCAGACTGGAGCGAAGGGTCTCGTTCCGGCACTTGGACCAGAGCAGCTGCAGGTCCAGAATGCGCTCCCGCAGGACCTGGGCCTGATGGCGATATTCATATGACAGCTCCAATAAGGTCATTCCTCTTCCTTTGACTTCCTTTCTCTTTCTTTCCGGGCCGCACAGGCCGGACAGATGGGGGGTGCCCGGTCCCACACCACCGGGTCAAACCGATAAATTTCCCCTCCGCACTCCCCGCACCAGTCCACCGGGAGCTCCAGCTGAGAATCTTGGATGGGGTACACACAGAAGCGGGAAAAATCTCTCTTCAAAATGTACAACTTTTTTCTTGACAATACTCCTTTCCTCTGGTAGAATAAATTTTGCTGTTGTGGATACGAAACGCTGGTGTAGCTCAGTTGGTAGAGCAGCTGATTTGTAATCAGCAGGTCGGG
>JAHHSF010000106.1 GCA_020025375.1 Oscillospiraceae bacterium
CTTCTCCGGGGACCTGTACGGCCAGGCCGTCTGCCTGGAGTTTTACCACTTCCTGCGGGGGGAGAAAAAGTTTGCCTCCCTGGAGGCCCTCCGAGGTGAGGTTCTCCATAATGCACAACAGACCCTGGAATATTTTAGCGAGAATGAACAGTCTTGATTTTGCAAGACTGTTCATTCTTGTTTTTTTTCGGACCATCCCATATAATAAATACCATACAAATAACAGTAAAATGGGAGGGAATGGCCTTGCGGGACAGATATCGTTACATATTTTCTGCAACTATCGTATTTTCTCTGGGCTTGATATTCCTGGGCGTTCTACTGGACGACCCAGCCAACATTTTGCCCGGCCTGTATCGGATCGTCACCATGCAGGACCTGCTTATCACCGACTATATCCAGATCGCAGGCATCGGAGCCGCCTTTGTGAACGCCGGACTGGTGACCATTGTTTCCATCTGCATCATCCGCATCTCCAAGGACCCCTTCAACGGCTTTACCATCGTGGAGATGGGGCTGATGGCGGGCTTCTCCCTCTTTGGGAAGAACGTGGTCAACATCTGGCCCATCATCTTCGGTACCTGGCTCTACGCCAAGTATCAGAAGGAGCCCTTCTCCAAGTACGCCTCGGTCTCCCTCCTGTCCACCGCGCTGGCCCCCCTGGTGAGCTATATGGCCCTGGGGAGCATCCACGCCAGCATTCCCCTGGGCATTGTCGTGGGTATGCTGGTGGGCTTCATCCTGCCCTCCCTGTCAGGCTATACCTACAAGGTCCAGAACGGCATGAACCTTTATAACATGGGCTTTGCCTGCGGCCTCTTTGCCATGATGATTGTCCCCATCCTCATCGCCTTCGGGGATAAGCCGGACTCCGCCCTCTTCTGGGCCACCGGGTACAACCTCCGTCTGGCCCTTGCCCTCACCGGCCTGTGCATGGCCTGCGTCCTGGCTGGCCTCTTCGTCACCGGCACCCCGACCTGGGCGGTGTGGGCTGGCTACCGCCGCCTCATCTCCACCACCGGCCGGGCCCCCAGCGACTACCTGCGTATGTTCGGCCCCGGCCCCGTGCTGGTGAACATGGGGATCAACGGCGTGATTGGGCTGCTCTACGTTCTGGCGGTGGGAGGCGACCTGAACGGCCCCACCCTGGGCGGCATCTTTACCATCATGGGCTTTTCCGCCTTCGGCAAGCACCTGCTCAACATCGTCCCGGTGATGATCGGCGTGGCCCTTGGGGCCTTCGGGATGCACTACACCCCGGCCTACCCCTCCCTGCAAATCGCCGGCCTCTTTGGTACCACCCTGGCCCCCATCGCCGGCCACTTCGGCTGGCCCTACGGCATCCTGGCCGGGTTCATCCACTCTGCCCTGGTCCTTCAGACCGGCGGCCCAGTGGCCGGACTGAACCTGTATAACAACGGCTTTTCCGGCGGTATCATTGCCATCGTCTTTTATCCCACCATCACCGCCATCGCCCGTCACCGCCGGCCCACCCTGCGGAATGAGGACTATTACGACCTCTTTGAAGAGAGTGAGCCCATCGACACCTCCCGCTGGCGGACCCACCGAAAGGACAACTTCGGCAGACACCTCTCGGAAAATGGGGAGGAGGAGCCAAAGCTGGGGGAGGAATAAAAGTACGGTTCAGAGTATCGTTTTCTCCCTCCCGAAGAAAGAAAAAGAAAGAAGGGCGGTCGTTCCAATCGGAACGACCGCCCTTTTTATCTGTTTTTTATTCCTCGTTGAGGAGCTTGGCCTCGGCCACGGCCTTTTCCTGTACTGCAGGGGGGGCGTCCTCGTAGCGGACGAAGTGGAAGGTGAAGGAGCCGCGGGACTGGGTGATGGAACGCAGATCGATGGCGTAGGTCATCATCTCAGCCATGGGGACCTCAGCCTCAACCACCTGGTTGCCGTCGCTGTCCGGGTTCATACCCATGACGCGACCGCGGCGCTTGTTCAGGTCACCGATGACGTCGCCCATATAGCTGTCGGGGATGGTGACCTTCAGGGCACCGATAGGCTCCAGCAGGGTGGGGCTGGCCTCGGGCAGACCGGCCTTGTAGGCCAAGTGGGCGGCGGTCTTGAAGGCCATTTCAGAGGAGTCCACCGGATGATAGGAGCCATCCACCAGAGTGGCTTTCAGGTAGACCATGGGATAGCCGGCCAGCACACCATGCTGACAGGCCTCACGCAGGCCCTTTTCCACGGCGGGGAAGTAGTTCTTGGGCACAGAGCCGCCGAAGACGCTCTCACAAAACTCCAGCTCCTCCTGCTCGCCAGGCTCAAACTCGATCCACACGTCGCCGAACTGGCCGTGGCCGCCGGATTGCTTTTTGTGACGGCCCTGGACCTTGACTTTTCTGCGGATCTTCTCCCGGTAGGGCACTCTGGGGGTGTCCAGCTCGGTGTCCACGCCGAAGCGGCTCTTCAGGCGGGAGACGATCACGTCGATCTGCATATCGCCGGTGCCGGTGATGACCATCTGACGGGTCTCTGCACGGTTTTCTACGGTGAAGGTGAGGTCCTCCTCGCCCAGGCGGGTGAGGCCGGCGGCGATCTTGTCCTCCTGCCCCTTGGTTTTGGGGGTGATGGCCTTGGCGTAGTTGGGTTCGGGCAGGTCGATGGGGGTGAGCTTAACCACCTTACGGGGGTCGCACAGGGTGTCGCCCGTCTTGACCTTATCCATCTTGCCGATGGCACCGATGTCGCCACAGCCCAGTTCCTTCACTTCCTCGGCCTTCTTGCCGCGCATGATGTAGAGCCGGCCCAGCTTCTCGGTGGTGCCGGTGGTAGCGTTGACCATCATGCTGTCGGGGGTAAGGGAGCCGGACATGACCTTCACGAAGGAGTACTTGCCGTACTGGTCGGAGACCGTCTTCCACACGAAGGCGCAGGGCAGGGCGGCGGGGGCCAGGACGAACTCCTCCAGCTCGCCGCTGTCGCTTTCGTCCATCTCAGGCTGACCCTCCAAGGGGTTGGGGAAGAGGTCGATGATGGTGTCCAGGAGCATCTGGGTGCCCAGGCCGGTGGCGGCGGAGCCGCAGACCACGGGGAAGAGGGACAGCTCCTTGACGCCGGCCTTCAGACCCTGAATCATCTCAGCGTAGGTGAAGGCCTCTCCCTCAAAGAACTTGTTCATGAAGTCTTCGCTGGTCTCGGCCACGGATTCCTTCAGCGCCTCGTAAAGCTCCTCCACCACGTCCTGCTTGTTCTCGGGCACGGGGGTCTCCACCCGCTTGCCGCCGTGAATCTCATAAGTGCGCTTGTTCAGCACGTCGATGATGCCGGTGACCCGCTTGTTCTCGTCCCAGATGGGGGCGACCAGGGGGGCGACGTTCTTGCCGAACTGCTCCCGCATGGAGGAAAAAGCGGCGTTGAAGTCGGAGTTGTCCTCATCGGTCTTGGAGATGTAGAGAATGCGGGGGATCTTATGGGCCTGGCAGTATTTCCAGGCCTTCTCAGCGCCCACACTCATCCCGCCCTTGGCGGAGCAAACGATGACGGCGGCATCGGCCACCCGGAGGGCCTCCATCACCTCGCCGTTAAAGTCGAAGTAACCCGGGGTGTCCAGCACGTTGATCTTACAGCCCTTGTATTCCACCGGCGCGACGGCGGTGGAGATGGAAAACTGGCGACGGATCTCCTCGGGATCATAGTCGCAAACGGTGGAACCGTCGGCAATTTTACCCAGCCGGACGGTCGCTCCCGTAAAGTACAGCATGGATTCGGCCAGGGAAGTCTTTCCGTTTCCGCCGTGGCCGAGCAGACAGATGTTTCGGATGTTTTGCGCCGAATAGCTCATAGTAGTTTCCTCTCCTTCTTGTGGTTTGGAACAAAAGTGTCCCCAATGACCGGGGGTGTTCTGTTGTTTATTATACAGAAAGGAGCAGAAAAATACAAGGACAATTTTTGCATTTTGACCAAATTCGACAAAGGAAAAGGGAAAAAAGGTCCGCACCTCATGGTGCGGACCTTTTTACAGAAATCACTCAATGGCAGGCTGTTCCACAAGAACCTGGGAGCCATCCAGAGAGACGGTATACGTCTCATCCTCCAGGAGAAAGCGATAGCAGGTCCCGTCGGGAGTCAGGCCGACGTAAGTAAGGATGCGCTCGTCCACAAGGGCCTGCCCATCCAGCCGGAGGAGGAGGCAGGAGATGTCCTCCCCTTTCGAGGTGTTGGTGACCTCCAGGGTATAGCCGCTGTCGTCCCTGGTTTCCTCCACCACCAAGCCCATGGCCTCCAGGGGAGTGAGGGTCCGTTGGCCGGTTTTGCTTTCCATCATGGGGGCAAGGGCATCTTGCTTCGCTTCGGGTGCCCCTTCCTCCGAAAAAAGGGCGATGTTCGGCACGGCTTGAGCGGCATCGGCCTGAGGGGCGGGGGG
>JAHHSF010000107.1 GCA_020025375.1 Oscillospiraceae bacterium
CCCGCACCGCCACCCTGGGTGGGATGCGGGACAGGACGGTCCCCTCGGTGGCCCGTACCGGGGCCTGGGAGCCGGGGGTGAAGTCATAGGCCGTGAGGTCCAGCTTGCCCACCAGTCCCCGGCGGACCTTGCCATTGCGGAGGGTGCGCTCCACATAGATGAGGCTGTCCGGGTAGCGGGCGAAGAGGCCCTCCTGCAAATACCGTTCCATCGTCCCCTGAATTTTGGAGATTTCCTCCTCTACCTGGGGGCTGTGGAGCTTGCTTTCAGGCAGGATGAGCCGGAGGGAGGAGGGGGCCGTCCCCACAACCTCCTCTACCCGCTTCCAATATTCGGGCTGTGAGGTATACTGGTCGCAGGCTACCACCGACCAACGGGTCAGATCGGTCTTGGGCACCAAAATCTCGGCCGGGCAAAAGGGCAGGCCGTCAAACATTTCATGCTTCATTTCTTTACACTCTCCAAAAAGGTTCCGATGCGCGCCAGGGCCTCGGTGAGGTCGTGCATGGACGCGGCGTAGCAACAGCGGACGAAGCCCTCCCCGCCGGGTCCGAAGGCAGAGCCGGAGATGACGGCCACATGCTGGGACAGCAGAAGCTGTTCGCAGAAGTCGTCGGAGGAGAGGCCGGTACTCCTGATGCAGGGGAAGACGTAGAAGGCCCCCTTGGGTTCAAAGCAGTTCAGCCCCAGGTCCCGCAGGCCCTTCACCAAGAAGCGGCGGCGGCCGTCGTACTCCTCCCGCATCTTGGCCACGTCCTCGTCCCCGTTCCGCAGAGCTTCCACGGCGGCGTACTGGCTGGTGGTGGGGGCGGACATGATGCCGAACTGGTGGAGCTTGGTCATCTGGGCGATGATGGGATTTGGGGCGCAGGCGTAGCCCATCCGCCACCCGGTCATGGAGTGGCTCTTGGACAGGCCGTTGATGACGATGGTCCGATCGTACATTCCAGGAATATTGGCCATGGAGACATGGTGGAGGCCGTCATAGGTCAGCTCGGCGTAAATTTCGTCCGAAACCACCATGATGTCGGTCCCCTCCAGCACCTTGGCCAGGGCCTCCAGATCGCTCCGCTCCATGATGCCACCGGTGGGATTGCTGGGGAAGGGGAGCAGAAGGGCCTTGGTCTTTGGGGTGATGAGAGCGGAAAGCTCCTCAGGGGTGACCCGGAACTCGTTCTCCGCCTTCATCTCCAAAAAGATGGGCACGCCGCTGGCCATCTCCACCAAGGGGGCGTAGCAGACAAAGGAGGGTACAGGGATGATAACCTCGTCCCCGGGATTGATGAGGGCACGAAAGGCCAGGTCCAGCCCCTCGCTCCCCCCTACGGTGACCAAAATCTGGCCGTTGGGGTCGTAGGAGAGGTCGTAGTGGCGGCGCATATAGCCCGAAATCTCCCGCCGGAGCTCTATGAGGCCTGCGTTGGAGGTGTATCGGGTGAAGCCCTTTTCCAGGGAGTAGACCCCCGCGTCCCGGATGTGCCAGGGGGTCTGGAAATCGGGTTCGCCCACCCCCAGGGAGATGGTATCCTCCATCTCCTGGAGAAGGTCGAAAAACTTGCGGATACCGGAGGGCTTCAAGTCCTGGACCCGCTGAGACAAAATACCCTCGTATCTCATGAGAAGATGAACTCCTTCTCCTGTTCGGGCTGTTTTTCAAAGATGAGGTGCTTTTCCTTATACTTGCGGAGGATGAAGTGGGTGGCGGTGCCGGTGACCCCCTCCAGGGGAGCCAGCCGCTCGCCCACGAAATGGGCCACCTCTTTCAGGCTCCGGCCCGAAATGATGACGGTGAAGTCAAAGGAGCCGGACATGAGAAAGACACTCTCCACCTCGTCGTACTGGTAAATGCGCTTGGCGATGCGGTCGAAGCCGTCCCCGCGCTGGGGGGTAACCTTGACTTCGATGAGGGCGGTGACCGACTCCAGCTGGGTCCGGTCCCAGTCCACCACGGCCTTGTAGCCCAGAATAACCCGATCCTTCTCCATCTGAGCAATCTCGGCCTTCACGGTCTCCTCGCTCAGATCGGCGGCGGCGGCCAGCTGGGCGGTGGTCAGCGTGCAGTCGTCTTCCAGCAAACGCAATAGTTTTGTATTCATAGGAATTCCTCCTCGTCACTCCAATGGGATGATTTTAATATTATAATGTGGTTTTTCATAAAATGCAATCGTTGCGTTTTGGTTCTTATTTTCCCACCATGGGGAACGCTTTTACGGCCTTTTGGAAAAAACCAAGTGAATTTTCTTAAAATTTTTATTGACAAGGGAAAAGCTGAATGATATACTATCAAGGCACAACAAAGCAGGAAGGTACCTCCGTCCTCACCGCCGGCCTCAGGTCGTTCGGTTGATATCGCAGAATAGTCATCCCTCAGGGATGTTCTCTGACGTAACACAACGGGTACCTTTCAGGTATCCGCTTTTATTTTGCATGGGAGGTGCTTTCGCTATCAGTAACATGAGTCATCAGATCAACGACGAGATCATGGACAAGGAGGTCCGCCTCATCGACGCCGAGGGCGGTCAGCTGGGTGTCATGTCCGCCGCCGCCGCCCTGGAGAAGGCCATCGAGGCCAACCTGGACCTGGTCAAGATCTCTCCCAACGCCACTCCCCCTGTCTGTAAGCTGATGGATTATGGCAAGTATCGGTTCGAGCAGACCAAGCGGGAGAAAGAGGCCAAGAAGAATCAGCGCGTCGTTGAGATCAAGGAAGTGCGGATGTCCCCCAGCATCGATGTGGGTGACTTCAACGTCAAACTGCGCAACGCCCAGAAGTTCCTGACCGAGGGGAACCGGGTCAAGGTGACCGTGCGTTTCCGCGGCCGTGAGATGGCTCACACCGATATTGGTAAGGCTCAGCTTCTCAAGTTTGCCGAGCAGTGCGGCGAGGTCGCCTCCCTGGAGAAAGACCCCAAGCTGGACGGCCGGCATATGTCCATCTTCCTGTCCCCAAAAGTCAACAAGGAACCGAAGAAATCAAATAAGGAGACGACGAACAATGCCTAAGATTAAGACCCACAGCGGCGCTAAGAAGCGTTTTTCCCTCACCAAAAGTGGTAAGGTCAAGCGCGCCATGACCAAAAAGCGTCACCTGCTCAACGGCCACGGCAAGACCACCAAGCTGAAGCGTTCCCTGCGCGGCACCACCTACGCCGACAAGACCAACGAAGCCGCCGTCAAGCGCATGATCCCCTACAAATAAGAATTATTTTACCGTTAACATAGGAGGCTTTTGAACAATGGCTAGAGTCAAGGGCGCGATGATGACGCGCAAGAGAAGAAATAAGATCCTCAAGCTCGCCAAGGGCTACTGGGGCGCCAAGAGCAAGCACTTCAAGATGGCCAACGAGCAGGTCATGAAGTCCCTGAAGTACGCTTACACCGGCCGTCGGCTGAAGAAGCGTGACTTCCGTCAGCTCTGGATCGCCCGCATCAATGCCGGCTGCAAGGCCAACGGCATGAACTACTCCACCTTCATGAACGGCCTGAAGAAGGCCGGCGTGGTCATCAACCGGAAGATGCTCTCCGAGATGGCTATCCACGACAAGGCCGCTTTCACCAAGCTGGTGGAGATGGCCAAGGCCGCCCGGGCCTAAGTCCTTTTTGGATCTCACTCCCGCTTCTCAATGGAGAGGCGGGAGTTTCTTTTTTATACATTTTGCCATCTAATATTTGAAATTATATTTTATTATTTTCATATTGATATTTCTCACCTGCTTGTAGTATACTATCAGTAGGTGATTTTTATGGATGAAATTTTGAGACACGATTCCATGCTTATGCGGCCCGCGCCCAAGCGCCGGAAGCTGAAAGAGGAGCAAGGGCGGAATCCCTACGACGGTCTGAGGCCCTGGTCGGCCATCACCCACGGGGCCGGGGTGCTGTTGGGCGTGATCGGGACCATCCTCCTGCTGATTCGGGCGGCCCGGGTGGGCGGTGCCCTGCGCCTGGCTGTCTTCGCCATCTACGGAGCCTCCATGATCGGCCTTTATGCCGCCAGCACCCTTTACCACTGCATCCGAAATTCCCCGGAGGGGCGGATGAATCTGCGGCGGCTGGACCACGCCTCCATCTATCTGCTCATCGCCGGGAGCTATACCCCTATCTGCCTCCTCAGCCTGCGAGGCCCTTGGGGCTGGTCTCTCTTTGGGGTCATCTGGGCCTTGGCCCTGGCCGGTATCTTCCTGGCGGTGGTGTGGATCATGGCCCCCCGGTGGCTCACTGCCGGACTCTACCTTTTTATGGGGTGGATCGCCGTCTTTGCCATCTACCCCCTGTCCAAGGTCCTGTCCGGGGCGGGTATGGCCCTGCTTGTGGGGGGAGGCCTGCTCTACACAGTGGGCGGGGTGCTCTATGCCCTCAAATGGCCGGGGCGGAAC
>JAHHSF010000108.1 GCA_020025375.1 Oscillospiraceae bacterium
ACATGGAGGTGGTGGTGGTCTTTCCGTGGGTCCCTGAGACGCAGAGGGCGTTTTCATACCCCTTCATGATGGCTCCCCAAGCCTGGGCCCGCTCGAAGACGGGGATGCCGGCGGACCGGGCGGCGGAGATTTCGGGATTATCGTCATGGACGGCAGCGGTGCGGATGACACAGTCTGCGCCCTGCACGCTCTCCGGCAGATGGCCGATGACCACCGGGATGCCCAGGCTCCGCAGGTGGGCCACTGTTTTGCTCTCGTGGAAATCGGAGCCGGAGACCATCACCCCGGCGCCGTGGAGGACTTCGGCCAAGGGAGCCATGGAGACCCCGCCGATGCCTACCAGGTGGGCACGCTTACCGGGCTGGATATAAGAAAGCATATTGTGTTCCATAGGGTTTACACACTCTTTTCCAACGTTTATAATAAAAGCATAATACATTATATCCACTTTTCCTATGACTGACAAGGAAAAAATGGAGGTGAAGCCATGTTTCCCCACCCTGTCGCCCTCTGCCTGGACACCCTCCGCGGGAATGGGTTTTCGGCCTATCCCGTGGGTGGATGCGTCCGGGATACCTTGCTGGGACGCACTCCCGGGGATTGGGACGTGGCCACCTCGGCCCGGCCGGAACAGACCCAGTCCCTCTTTCCCCGCACCGTCCCCACGGGAATCGCCCACGGAACCGTCACGGTACTGTTGGAAGACACCCCCCTGGAGGTGACCACCTTCCGCCGGGAGGAGGGCTATGGGGACGGCCGCCATCCCGACCGGGTATCCTTTGACGTGGGCCTCACGGCTGACCTGGCCCGGCGGGACTTCACGGTGAACGCCATGGCCTTTGGGCCGGACGGCGAAGTCATCGACCCCTACGGCGGGCAGGCCGACCTGTCCAGCCGCCTCATCCGGGCAGTGGGAGATCCGGAGCGGCGTTTCGCTGAGGATGCCCTCCGCATCCTGCGGGCCATCCGCTTTGCCGCTCAACTGGGCTTTTCCCTGGAGGAAAATACCGCCCGGGCTATGGAGGTCTGCGCCCCCGGCCTTTACCAGGTCTCCGCCGAGCGTATCGTGGCCGAGCTGCACAAGACCCTCCTCTCCCCCGCCCCGCACTGGGCAGGCGAATTTTTCCGCCTGGGGGCCATGGCCCGGTTCGGCTGTGAGGTCAAAGAGGCCGACTGGCCCTCCCTGAGCGCCGTCCCCCGGTCAAAGGCCTGCCGCTGGCCCGCCCTCTGCGCCCTCACCGGGCTGGACATCACCGCCCTGCCCATTTCCCGGGCCATCCGCCGGGCCGTCCTTCATCCCCATGCAGGGGAAGAAAAGAACCTCTCCCTCTCCGGGGCCGACCTGGCCGCCATGGGATTTCAGGGACCCAAAATCGGGGAAGTCCAGCGCGCCCTGCTGGCCCACGTTTTGGCCCACCCGGCGGACGACAGGCCGGACACGTTGCGGGCCTTGGCCCTTAAACTGCAAAAACAGCGTCAGGAATGATTCCTGACGCTGCTTTTATCATCGGCGGAAGAGGGTCCGAAAGGCCTCATAGTCGTCCAGCATCTTCTCCTTCAAAGAGTAGGAATACCCCGACAGCACCCAGTCGATGACCACCCCACGGAAGTGGGTATAGCAAAACTGGGCGGCCCACTCGGGGGTGCGGTCCGCCAGGGCGGGCTTTTCCTTCCAGGCCTGGGAAAAACAATCCACCATCACTTTCTGGATGTACCGGGCGGGGTCCAGCCGGACCCCCGCCTGGACGTCGGACAGCCGCATGAGGTAATACCGGGCGGTGAGAGAGCCGCTTTCCCGCTCCATAAAGTCGGCGTAGGCCCCCACCACGGCACGGAGCCGCTCCAGGGGAGGCTCCTCCTCCCGGCCCGCCAGGGTCCTTTCCATATAGTGATCCAGGGCCCCGAAGCCCTTGGAGATGAGGGCTTCCTTGGAGGGGAAATGATGGTAGAAGGCCCCGGTGGTGATGCCCGCCTTGCCGCAGATGTCCCGCACCGACACGTTTTCATACCCCTGCTCCCGCATGAGTTCCAGGGCGGCCTGTAAAATTCGTTGCTCGGTCTGGCGGCTCTGGGCCTTGCGGCGCTCGCTGTAATCCATCTCTTCTCCCCCCTTGACAATGGCTCCTTCGGTGTTATAATCATAACATAACTTTGTTATGTGATTATACCGAATTTTCACCTTCCTGTCAACGCCAGAAAGGAGCTTCCCATGAACCCTCAGAAGATCGCTATTTTGACCGATTCCTGCGCCGATCTCACCCCGGCGCTTATCGGCTCGGCCCCCATCTATATCGTTCCCCTGAAAATTCATTGCCCGGACGGAGAGTTTGACGACGGCGTGACCATCACAGCCAAGGACATATATGCCCGCCAGGCCGCCGGTCAGCTCCCCAAGACCTCCCTTCCCGACGGGGCTGCCATGGAGGGCGTCCTCCGCCGCATCCACGCCGACGGCTACGAGAAGGTGGTGGCTATTCTCCTCTCTGCCGGCCTGTCCGGCACCTACAACATGGCCCGGGTCCTGGCCAACACCATGGAGGGGATGGAGATGAAGGTCTTCGACTCCCGCTCCGGCTCTCTGGGCGAGGGGGCCATGGTCCTCCAGACCGCCCTGGACATCGAGGCGGGCATGAGCTGGGAGGAGATCACCCAGAAGCGCATCCCCGCCTTCATCGAAAACGTACATGCCTATTTCTCAGTTGATACCCTGGAATATCTGATGAAGGGGGGCCGCATCGGCAAGGTCACCGCCCTGGCCGGGACCATGCTGAACATCAAGCCCCTTATCACCTTCGCCGAGGATGGCCAACTCCTGAGCATCGCCAAGGTTCGGGGCCGCAAGTCGGTGGCTGACAAGCTCATTGCCATGGTGCGGGAAAAGATCGGGGACCACAAGCGTTACAGCCTGGCCGTGGCCAACGGGGGCGCCCCCGGGGAGATGGCCGAGCTCCGGGCCCGGATGGAGAAGGAGTTCCCCAACTACGAGCACTTCTGGGAGGCGGAGATGGATGCCACCCTCAGCGTCTATATCGGTCCCGGCCCCCTGGGTGCCTGCGTGATGATTCTGGACTGATTTTGAGCCACAGGATGACATGTTTCCGTTTTCCACCGGGCATATGCCGTTGCGGAACAGATTCCCGATGGATGGATATGCCCGACTGCCGCCGGAAGCCTGCCCTTTGACAAAAGCCCAAACGCAGAACTGTACATCGGGCATTGAAAAAACGATTTCTCCCCATTGAACTGCACCCCATTTGTTTTGCAGTATGTTATACTGCAAAACAAATGGGGTGCTTTATTATTGAAAATGAGATACCAAACAAGCGCGATCCGTAATTCTGGCGCAGATCGCCCGGATCATACCCTGGGCAAACGGGTCAAAATCACAAAGCCGTGTTTCCTTTTCAGCCGTTCATCTGCTTCCGGCGGGAGATATTCATGGTGCCGTCCTGAAGCTCGGAAATCCAATCCAGGCTCTTGCCGGTGCCATAGGCCACGCAGGAAATGGCGTCATCGGCCACATGGGTGGCAATGCCGGTATGCTCCTCGATGAGCTTGTCGAAGCCGCTCACCAGACTGCCACCGCCGGTCATCACAATGCCGTTTGTGGAAATATCCGCCACCAGCTCGGGGGGCGTGCGCTCCAGCACGGAATGGATGGCCTCCAGGATGCGGCTGGTAGGCTCCTCAAAGGCCTCAATCATCTCGCTGGAGGTAACGGTGAAGGTCCGGGGCAGGCCGGTCATGAGACAGCGGCCCTTGATCTCCATGGACTGCTCCTCCTCCATGGGGTAGACGGCGCCGATGGTGGTCTTCAGCTCTTCGGCGGTCCGCTCACCAATCAGCACATTGTGCTTCCGGCGGATGTACTTCACCACGGCCTCGTCGAACTGGTCACCGGCGATCTTGATAGAGCTGGACTCCACGATGCCGGACAGAGAGATGACGGCCACGTCGGCGGTGCCGCCGCCGATGTCCACGATCATGTGGCCGTCGGGACGGGTAATGTCGATGCCCGCACCGATGGCGGCGGCCAGAGGCTCCTCGATCAGGTAGACCCGGCGGGCGCCCGCCTGGATGCCGGCGTCGATGACGGCGCGCTCCTCTACCTCGGTGATGCCGGAGGGAACGCAGATGATGACGCGGGGCTTGAAGAGGCGGAAGGAGGTCACCTTCTTGATAAACTCCTTTAGCATCCGCTCGGTCATGTCGTAGTCGGAGATGACGCCTTCCCGCAGAGGACGGATGGCGACAATATTGCCGGGGGTGCGCCCCAGCATCTTCTGGGCATCGGTGCCCACCTTCAGGAGCTTTCCGGTGTTTTTGTCAATGGCCACCACGGAGGGTTCCCGCAGGATGACACCC
>JAHHSF010000109.1 GCA_020025375.1 Oscillospiraceae bacterium
AAGCTTCGCCACCACCCGGCGGCTAAGTGCAATATTCCAATATTTCTTTATTTTAGCACCTTAAAAACCGTTAAAATACATAAAACATACAAATGGGACATTCATCGTGGAATTTCGACAAATTTTTTGGACAAAATAGGATACTCTATACTCACCTTCAAACCTATCCTATTTGGTAAATCCTCTCGACAATTTTGGAACTTTTTAGAAAATCACTCAAACTTCCCCACGCAAACTTTTCTGTGCTCCTGATGCCGGAATTGGGCAAGCTGGAAAAGCCAATCCCGCAAAGCTTTCCCACGGAAAAAGTGGGCCGCCCCGCCCATACTGTTTTTGTGCTGAAACGCACAAAAATTTTTGAAGGGGTGACTTTATGAATGAATACGAAAAACCCACCCGGCCCAAGCACTCCCTCTTCCGGCTCGGAGCCCTTGGGGTGGCCATGGCAGCCGTTTTGACCTTCTCTTCGCTCCAGGCCAGTGCCGCCCGGGTAAAAGAGGTGGTCCCCATGGGCCGGGCCGTGGGCATCAAGCTCTTCTCCGACGGAGTACTGGTGGTGGGCACCAGCGAGGTGGAGGGCCAAAACCCCGCCCGGGCCTGCGGCCTGCGGGAAGGGGACATTATCACCCACATCAACAGCGAGGAGGTCGACTCCATTGAGGAGGTCCGGGACCTGCTCCAGACCATCGGAGGTCAGCCTATGAGCATCCGGGCAACCCGGGGGGAGAAGCAGGTCCAGCTCACCGCCAGCGCCGTTCAGTGTACCGCCGACGGCACCTATAAACTGGGGGCCTGGATCCGGGATTCCATGGCCGGCATCGGTACCCTCACCTACTGGGACCCAGAGACCGGAGCCTTTGGTGCCCTGGGCCACGGCATCAACGACGTGGACACCTCCAAGCTCATGCCACTCCAGAGCGGCGGTCTCATGTATACCGAGGTCACCGACGTGAAAAAGGGCGTGGCCGGAGAGCCAGGAGAGCTTCACGGCGCCTTCCAGGTCCAGCGGGACCTGGGGCCTCTGGCCGCCAACACCAAAAGCGGCATCTTCGGCACTCTCACCGATAAGGCCATGACCACCGGCCAGACCCCGGTACCTGTGGCAAAGCGGAAGGAGGTCAAGGTGGGAACCGCCTCCATTCTCTCCAACATTGCTGGAGACCAGGTGGAGGAGTACCAGGTAGAAATTGTCCGCATCTACCCCAACAGCGACACCGACACCCGTGATATGATGATTCGGGTCACCGATCCCCGGCTTCTGGAAACCACCGGCGGTATCGTCCAGGGGATGAGCGGCAGCCCTATCCTTCAGAACGGCAAGCTCATCGGCGCCGTTACCCATGTGCTGGTCTCCGACCCCACTCAGGGTTACGCCATTTTGGCAGAGGATATGATCGAGGCTTGTTAAAATAAGCCCATTTTTTCCCAATATCGTCGAAGATAGTTAAAAAATCTGAAAAGTTTCCTTCCAAATTATGTTAACTATTAGTTGAAATTTCCCTGTGATTATGGTAGATTAGTGACACGATATATCGAAGTTTGATATGGCGGGTCGCTCCTGCCGGAGGGGAATTACAATGAGTAAGCTCACCATACTTCTTGCGGATGCCATGGAAGAGTTCCGCCTGAATTTGGCTGAAATGATCAATAAGGAGGAGGATATGGAGGTGGTCTTTCAAACCGGAAACGGTGAGGAGGCCCTACAGCAGATCGAGCGTCTTGCGCCTGACCTCCTGGTGACCGACCTGCCCCTGTCCGGCATGGACGGTCTGGCCCTGTTGGAGCAGTTGCCTGAGCGCAACCGGCCTGCGGTCTTGATCTTATCCTCCTATGCGGAAAGCTCTATTCTTGACGTTTTGGAAACCATCAGCACCAACCGGGACTACCGAATGCTCAAACCGGTCCGTTCCCAGGTTGTCATCCAGCGCCTGCGGCAGATGGGGACGCGGACCCTGACCTTGCTTGGCTCCAACCACAGTGCTACCACCGCTAACCGCTCTTTGGAAGCAATGGTCACCTCCATCATCCACGATATCGGCGTTCCCGCCCACATCAAGGGCTATCAATATTTACGGGAAGCCATTATGATGACGGTGGAGGACATGGACGTCATTAACGCTGTTACCAAGGTTCTGTACCCGGAGGTCGCTAAAAAATTCGGTACTACCGCCTCCCGGGTAGAACGGGCCATTCGCCATGCCATCGAAGTTGCCTGGGATCGTGGCGACCTGGAAACGCTTCAGAAATATTTTGGTTATACCGTCTCCAACGCCAAGGGAAAGCCAACCAACAGTGAATTCATCGCCATGATCGCCGACCGGCTCCAGCTCCAGCGCCGGGAGGGTTAAATTAAACATTCTGCGGGCGCCCTGTCCCATTGGGCGCCCGCTTTTTTTGCACTGCGGGCGCATCACAAAGCTTCTTGCCATTTTTGACGTTTTATGCTATCATATCACGAATATCCAAATCTTTAAGGAGGAACCTTTTGTGACGTACAACTTTACTCCCCGGGGCGTTTGCTCCCGGCAGATGACTGTGGAGATCGAGGATGGCAAGATCCAGGACATCCAGGTGCTGGGCGGTTGCCCCGGCAACCTTCAGGGCATTTCCCGTCTGGTAATAGGTATGCCGGTGGAAGAGGTCATCTCCCGCCTTGAGGGTATCCGGTGCGGCTTTAAGTCCACCTCCTGCCCCGATCAGCTCTCCAAGGCCCTGCGGGAGGCCATCGGCCAGTAAATGAAAAAGCGAGACATTGGGAAGGTTCCCAATGTCTCGCTTTTTTAACTTTTGCGCCGCTATCTTCTCCGGCCCCGGTAGCGGCGGCGGGACGCACGACCGCCGTAGCGGAAGCCGCCGTGTCTCCGGCGGCCGCCGAAGAGCAGGACCCGCACCAGGAGGGTGACCACCAGAACGGCCAGGACCACCAGGATGATCCGCACCCAGAGCTGGTTGAAGAAGGCCTGAAGCTGGCTTTTGCGGTACATCCACTCGTCCCGCTCCACGTCCGTGAGAGCCACCAGATCCAGGGACCCATACTCCCGGCCCCCATAGCTTACGGTGACCACCCCCAGCTTCTGCCCCTTGGCCACCGGAGCCTCCACCGAAGCCTGGTCATAAATCGGGGTAATGGTGAAGTCCGCGGGTTCCAGATCCTTGGGAAGCATGGCCGCCAGGGTACCGGCGGGGGCGGCCACCACCTGCTCGGTCTTGGACAGGGTGACGGCCACCTGGCCCTGCAAATCCATGGGCCCCAGGATAGTCTGGCGGGCAAAGTTGTCGAAGCCCCATTCCAGCAGGCGCTTGCTCTCGGAGAAGGATTGGCGGTCGGTAACCTTCCCTGCCGAATCCATTACATTCTCCGCTCCCAGCACCACGGCGTAGAGGGTGCGCTCCCCTTTCACGGCAGCGGAAACCAGGCACTGTCCCGACTGGGAGGTATTGCCGGTCTTGATGCCGATGGCGTTGCGATAGGTATAACCGATGTATTTCCAGCTTGTGAGCAGGGCGTTGGTGTTGTAAAAATGCCGCTGGTCGTGAAGGTTGGTGGCGGGCACGTAGTGATCCACCGTTGCTACAATCTCTCGGAAGAGTGGGTACTTCATGGCCTCCCGGGTCATGAGCCAGATGTCGTAGGCCGTGGTATAGTGATCGTCGTTGTGAAGGCCGTGGGGGTTGGTGAAATGGGTACCCTCCATGCCAAGGGCAGCGGCGGTCTCGTTCATCTGCTCCACAAAGGTGTCCACACTCCCGGCTACCGCCTCGGCCAGGATGTTGCAGGCCTCGTTGGCCGAGGCCACCAGGACGCAGTATAGCAGGTCCCGGACCGTAATCTCCTCCCCAGCCTTAATATCCTGGGTAGAACCGTCGGCATCCAGCCCGCTGATGGCGGTGGCGCTCACCGTGATGACCTGCCCATCCTCCAGGGTGCCCTCCTCCAGGGCCCGGATAGTGAGCAGAGCGGTCATGATTTTGGTAAGGCTGGCGGGATAACGGCGCTCATCCTTGTTTTTCTCATATAGAATCTCTCCGGTATCCCCCTCCACCAGGAGGGCGGCTGCCGCTTTGACCTCCATCTCATCCACCAGACCGGCCTGAACGGGGAGGAGGAGGGAAAGAAACAGGGTAGTGGCGAGAAAAAGGGCGGTAAACCTATATTTTTTCATAGAAAATTCTCCTGTACCATGTTATACTGTAGCTTAGTATAGCAAACTGCCTTCTGAAAGACAACAACAGGAGGATTACAAAAATATGAAGATTTCCCGACCGGAGAAGCTCACCCTGGCCCTCACCGCCCTGGTGCTGGCCTTTTTGTCGGGCTGGTTTTTCAGCCGGCAGGCCCAGATTCGGCAGGTCTTCATC
>JAHHSF010000011.1 GCA_020025375.1 Oscillospiraceae bacterium
GACCCTCCATGGTGGTTTCACGGGGCTGCTCGTCGGTATCGAACACGATGGGGTCTTTCTTGCGCTGGGGGATGACCACGGGGGTGATCTCGTCCTTGAAGATTCCGGTGGCCACGGCCTCAGCGGCCCGGCGCTGGCTCTCAAAGGCGAAGGCATCCATGTCCTCGCGGCTGATGTTGTACTTCTCAGCCACGTTCTCAGCGGTGTCGCCCATGCCAAAGGCACCGTACATATCCTGAGGCTGAGCCCGGCGGGCACCCTCCACAATGGGATCGTAAATGGTGTTGTTGCCGGTGTTGTAGCCGTAGCGGGCGTTCCACAGCTCGAAGTGGGTGGCGCTCATGGCCTCCACGCCGCCGGCGATGACAACATCGGCATCAGCGTTGCGGATGTCGTTGGCGGCGCAGTTCACGGACTGGAGGGAGGAGCCGCACTGCATCATCAGGGTGTAGGCGGGGACCTCCTCGGGGATGCCGGCGGCCAGAGCGCAGACCCGGGCGATGTTGGAAGCCACGGCGTTCTGCTTCACCTGGGCGATGACCACCTCGTCCACCAGCTTGGGGTCCAGGTGGTTGCGTTCCAGAAGAGCCTTACACACGGTGGCACCCATCTCATGGGCCTGCACGTTCTTCATGGTGCCGCCCATCCGGCCCACGGGGGTACGGACGGCGTCGATGATATAAACTTCTCTCATGAAAAAGATCTCCTTCGTTTCAGTATTGGGTCAGATGCGGGCGATGCCCTGCTCCTTGGCCTCATCGGCCACAGCCTTGGCCACAGCCTCGGCCACGGACTTGTCCAGGACGGAGGGGATGATGTACTCGGGGGAAAGCTTGTCGGCGGGCACCAGAGCGGCCAGGGCCTTGGCGGCGCGGATCTTCATGCCCTCGGTGATGTCGGTGGCGCGGACCATCAGGGCACCCTTGAAGATGCCGGGGAAGACCAGAACGTTGTTGATCTGGTTGGGGAAGTCGCTCCGGCCGGTGCCCACCACGGCGGCACCGCCCTTGAGAGCCTCATCGGGCATGATCTCGGGCACGGGGTTGGCCATGGGGAAGACAATGCCATTATTCATGGTGGACACCATCTCGGCGGTGACCAGGCCGGGACGGGACACGCCCACAAAGGCGTCGGCACCCTTCATGGCATCGGCCAGAGTGCCGTGCTCGTGGTTCAGGTTGGAGATGTGAGAGATCTCCTCCTGACCGGCGTTCAGGCCCTCATCGCCCTCGCAGATGATGCCGTTGATGTCGCACATGACCACATTGCCGAAGCCCATCTTGATGAGAAGCTTGCCGATGGCGATGCCGGCGGCGCCGGCGCCGTTGATGACGATCTTGATCTTGCCCATCTCCTTGCCGGTGACCTTCACGGCGTTGAGCATGGCGGCGGCCACCACGATGGCGGTGCCGTGCTGATCGTCGTGGAACACGGGGATGTCGCAGATCTCCTTCAGGCGGCGCTCCACCTCGAAGCAGCGGGGGGCACCGATGTCCTCCAGGTTAATGCCGCCGAAGCTCTTGGAGATGAGGTAGATGGTCTCCACCAGCTTGTCCACGTCCTTGGTGTCCACGCAGATGGGGAAGGCGTCCACGTCACCGAACTCCTTGAACAGGGCGCACTTGCCCTCCATGACGGGCATACCGGCGGCGGGTCCGATGTCGCCCAGGCCGAGAACGGCGGAGCCGTCGGTGATGACGGCCACCAGGTTGTTCCGGCGGGTCAGCTCAAAGGACTTGTTGTAGTCGGCGGCGATCTCCCGACAGGGCTGGGCCACGCCGGGGGTGTAGAGCAGGGAGAGGTCCTCGCGGGTCTCCACGTGCTTGCGGCTGATGACTTCAATCTTGCCCTTCATCTCATAGTGAAGGTCTAAAGACTGCTTGCTGATCTCATCCATTTTATATACCTTCTTTTATAAAGTTATCAGGGGGAAGATGGGGGGAAGGCCTCTGGCAGATTGAAATGATGCCGGACCTTATACCATCTGCTCGGGGTGGAAGACCTCGTCGAACTTCTCAGCGGTGAGGAAGCCCAGCTTCACGCAGGCCTCCTTCAGGGAGATGTTCTCCTTGTGAGCGGTCTTGGCGGTCTTGGCGGCGTTCTCATAGCCGATGTAGGGGTTGAGGGCGGTGACCAGCATGAGGGAGTTGTGCAGATTGTGGTGCATCTTCTCGCGGTTGGCGGTGATGCCAACGGCGCAGTTGGTGTTGAAGGAGACCATGACCTCGGCCAGCAGGCGGGCGGACTGAAGGAAGTTGTAGATGCACACGGGCATGAATACATTCAGCTCAAAGTTGCCCTGAGAGGCGGCCATGCCCACGGCCACATCGTTGCCCATGACCTGGACGGCCACCATGGTGACGGCCTCGCACTGGGTGGGGTTGACCTTGCCGGGCATGATGGAGGAGCCGGGCTCGTTCTCGGGGATGAAGATCTCGCCCAGGCCGTCACGGGGGCCGGAGGCCAGCCAGCGCACGTCGTTGGCAATCTTCATCAGGTCGGCGGCCAGGGCCTTCAGGGCACCGTGGGCAAAGACCAGCTCGTCCTTGCTGGTGAGGGCGTGGAACTTGTTCTCGGCGGTGATGAAGTCCTTGCCGGTGATGGCGGAAACGGCGGCGGCCACCTTCTCGTCAAAGCCCTTGGGGGCGTTGAGGCCGGTGCCCACGGCGGTGCCGCCCAGGGCCAGCTCCTTCAGGTGGGGCAGAGCGTCCTGGAGCATCTTCTTGTCCTTCTCCAGGGAGGCACGCCAGCCGCTGATCTCCTGAGAGAAGGTGATGGGGGTGGCATCCTGCAGGTGGGTACGGCCGCTCTTCACGATGCCCTCGTTCTCCTTCTCCAGACGGCGGAAGGTGGCGATGAGGGTGTCGATGGCGGGGAAGAGCTTGTCCTCGATGACCAGCACAGCGGAGATGTGCATGGCGGTGGGGAAGGTGTCGTTGGAGGACTGACTCATGTTGATGTCGTCGTTGGGGTGGAGGAGCTTGGTCCCGGCAATCTCATTGCCCCGGTTGGCGATGACCTCGTTGGCGTTCATGTTGGACTGAGTGCCGGAGCCGGTCTGCCACACCACCAGGGGGAAGTGGTCATTCAGGGCACCGCTGATGACCTCGTCACAGGCCTGGCTGATGGCGGCCAGCTTTTCGGCAGTCATCTTCTCGGGCTTCAGGTCGTGGTTGGCCATGGCGGCGGCCTTCTTCAGCACGCCGAATGCGTGGGTGATCTCACGGGGCATGGTCTCGATGCCCACGCCGATTTTAAAGTTCTCATGGCTACGCTCGGTTTGGGCCGCCCAGTAACGGTCGGCGGGAACCTTCACTTCGCCCATGGAGTCATGCTCAATGCGGTATTCCATGTCAAAACGCTCCTTTCCTTAGTCCAGAGGATAAAGCTCGTCAATCTTCTTGAGAGCGGCGGCCTTCAGGTTGGCGTAGATGCTGTTGCCCTGGGTATCCATGCCTACCACCAGGGGGCCGAACTCCTTGGCCTCCAGGTGCCAGACGGCCTCGGGCATGCCCATCTCGAACCAGTTCACGTCCACGATGCGCTCCACGCCCTGGGCCAGCTTGGCGGCGCAACCGGGGGCGGCCTGGAAGTAGACGTAGCCGTACTTCTTACAGGCCTCCATGGTGTCGTCGCCCATGCCGCCCTTGCCCAGGATGGCCTTGACGCCCATCTTACCGACCATGTCGGCGTAGGGCTCCATGCGGATGGAGGTGGTGGGACCAATGACGTTTAGACGCCAAGAGCCGTCCTCGTTCTTCAGGCAGACGGGACCGGCGTGGAACACGGCGGCACCGTTGAAGTCCTTGGGCAGGGGCTCTCCGGCCTCCAGCAGGCCGCGGATCTTGAAGTGGGCCATGTCCCGGGCAGTGAAGATGTTGCCGCTCAGGTAGACCACGTCGCCGATGTTCAGCTTACGCATATCCTCTTCCTTGAGAGGGGTAGACAGATGATAAACAGCCATGTTTTCCAATCTCCTTTCCCGATTACAGCAACTTCTCGACCCGGCCGTCATCATAGATCCGGATGCCGGCGCGGCGGGCGACCCAGCAGTGGAAGTTGATGCAAACGGGGGCGATGGCGGTGTGGGTGGCGGCGGTGGCGATCTTCACCGCCAGGCAGACGGTGTCGCCACCGGTACCGGCGGCACCCAGACCCAGGGAGTTGATGTTGTCCTTTAGCTCCTTCTCCAGACGGGCCAGGAGGGGGTCGGGGTTCTCATCGGTCCAGTTCCGGGTGCTGATGGCCTCACGGCTGAGCTTGCCGGCGATATCCATCTGGCCGCCGATGCCGATGCCGATGCCGAAGGGAGGGCAGGGCTTGCCGCCGGCGTTAACGGCGGTCTCCATCACCAAACGCTTCAGTCCCTGGAAGTCCTTATCCAGGCCCAGGGTGGCGGTGGTCATGATTTTCATGGCGTTGCCCAGCTCGGCGCCGCAACCCTTGAAGCTGATGATGAAGTCCACATACTTCTGACCGGGATGATACTGATACTCGATGTTGGGCACACCCTTGCCGGTGTTGTTACCGGGGTTGTGGCGGGTGAGGGGATCCACGATGCTGGGACGGAGGTAGCCCTTCTTGGTGGCCTCGGCCACGGCCTCGCCAATGACCTCGGAGATGTAGTTGGGGAAATTGTCGTCGCCGTAGGAAAGCCAGGTGGTGGGATAGCCGGGGGACTGGCACACGGCCTTGTCGGCCTCCTTGGCCGCGGACAGGTTCTCCAGCATGGAGGAGAGCATGCTCTTGGCGGTCTCGTTGGTCTCGCGGGCCAGGGCATCCTCCACCAGGCCCTTCACGTCGGCCGAAATCTCGGTCACGGCGCGGATGACAGCGTCATGGACAGACTGGCGAATCAATGCTTCGTGTTGGTTCATTCTTAATCGCTCCATTTCTACTATAATATAAGGCTGACAGCCTTGGACGCACTTCGTTAGGAGAGGGAGGAGAAGAGGTCGTTCACGTCCTCCAGCTTCTCCAGGGTGGTAACGGCCTGGGTCAGGGCATTACGCTGGTCTTCGGAGAGAAGGTCCCGGGTCAGGCCGTGAAACTTGGTGTGCGCGGCATCCCAATCAAAGGGATTATTGAAGTCGCCAAAGGGGTAGATGACTTCCTGGGTAATGACCCGGCCGTCATCCAGCTCCACCTCCAGCCGGTGAGGCCACTGGTTGGGGTCCTTCTGATAAAGGCCTTCCAGCCGGTCGTCCACCACTACAGTCGTGCAAGCCATGAGCCGCTGGGCCTCCGGGTCGGAGGTGCAGGCGGGGGTGAAGACGCTGTCCTGCAGGTTCCCGTGGAGGAAACAGGCGGCGATGCAGTACTGGGCGCTGAACTTGAAGCCGTAGGGGGTGGCGGGGGAGGGAGCATCCACCGTGTCCTTTGCCACCTGATAGGTATAGTCGGTGATGCGGACGATGTGCTTTGGGTCCAGAGCGTGCTCCTGCTGGATGAGGTCCACGCAGTAGTCGGCGGAGTGGGTGTGGCGGCAACAGGCATAGGGCTTGAAAGAGTTGGACAGGATTTTGTATTCTTTCTTGTCCAGATCCTTTACTAAGGCCTCGGGCTTGTTGTCCGGGGTAAGGGCCCCCAGCAGACCGCGGTCACCGGCCAGAATATCCTGGGCGGCGGTAAAGCCAAGGGAGGCCAGTTCGGCAGCCCGGATACCGCAGAGAGTGGCGTTGGCGGTGTGGAGGGTCTTGCTCATCGCGCCGTCCACGATGAACTGCCACAGGCCGGCGGCCTGTGTGCCGGCGGAACCGATGGCGTGGAGGAGCTGGTCAGCGGTGAGGCCCATCAGCTTACCGGCGGCCACGGCGGCGCAGAAGCTGCCCACCACGCTGGTGGTATGCCAGTAGTGATAGGCGCTGGGGTTGATGGCCTCCCCGATGCGGGCGCCAATCTCATAGCCGGCCACGATGGCGGCGATTACCTCCTTGCCGGAGCGGTGGTACTTTTGGGCAACCGCCAGAGCGGCGGGGATAGTGACAGCGCCCAGATGGGTAATAGAGGAGTTATGTACGTCGTCCATGTCGATGACATGAGAGCAGGCGGCGTTGAGAGCGGCGGCGTTCTCGCAAAGGGCGCCGTGCCAATCGGGTGCCCAGACGGTGGCCTCGGCGTCACCGTGCTTCTGGGCAAAATAGGAATTCCAAATGGTTCCCTGGGGCTGGACGGTTCCTGCCAGCGCCACGCCGATGAGGTCCTCAACGCACATCTTGGTGACCTCTACCGTTTCGGGTGAGAGGGATTCATAGGTGATTCCGTGGAGAAAATCAGATAATTGTTTTGTCAGCATAACGACCTCGATTTGTCAAGCCCGCCCGGGAAAAGGCGGGGTGATAGGAAAGAATGGGATGAAAAAGGGATACAGGAGCGGACGCGGGGAAAAAGGCAGGAAATTAAGATGATTGCCAACTCTGGTATACCATGCAGATTATAGCATATTGCCTATAAAATTGGAAGCGGCCAGATGAAAAATGTTTTGCAAAGACAGAAAAACGGCAATTATGATAAAAACAAGAGGGCGAAATTGGTCATTTCGGAGAAATGTATACCAGTGACTTTACAGCGAGATGGAAAGAGTGGTATATTTTTTGTAGCATGGGTATACCAAAAAGGAAACAGGAAGGCGGGGCGCCTCTCAAAATTTTGGCCACGAGGGGAAAAGCTCCCAATTTCTAACGTCTGATTCAAAAATAAACATAAAAGGAGAAAGCTGAATATGTCTAAGACCAACAAGCTGATTATCACCTGCGCTCTGTGCGGTGGCGGCACCACCCGGAAGCAGTCCCCTTACCTGCCCCTGACTCCTCAGGAATTGGCTGATGATGCCGTCAAGGCCGTTAAGGCCGGTGCCGCTGTTATTCACATTCACGCCCGTGACGAGGAAGGCAACAACACCATGGAGACTGACCGCTTCGTGGAGGTCGTCACCACCATCCGTGAGGCTCTGAAGGCCAACGATCTGGATGCTATCATCAACGTCACCAGCTCCGGTGCCAAGTTCTCCGAGGATTTGCGCGTGGCTCACCTGCCCATCCTGATGCCCGAGATGTGCTCTTACGATCCCGGCACCCTGAACTGGGGCAACGCCACCGTGTTTCTGAACACTCCCGCCTTCCTGGAGCGCCTGGGCAAACTGACCCAGGAGCTGGACATCAAGCCCGAGATCGAAATCTTCGACGCCGGCATGATGGGCAATGTGGAGTACTACCTGAAGAAGGGCATCCTGAAGGCTCCTCTGCACTATCAGCTGGTCCTGGACGTGCCCGGCGGAATGCCCGGCAATCTGGAGTCCGTCCAGTACCTGGTCTCCAAGATTCCCGAGGGCTCCACCTGGTCCATCACCGGTATCGGCAAGGCTCACGTGCCCTGTATGCTGGCCGGTCTGGCCGCCGGTTGTGACAACCTGCGCGTCGGCCTGGAGGTCAGTGTTTGGTTCGACAAGAACAAGGGCGAGCTGGCAACCAACGAGCAGCTGGTCAAGCGCGCCGTCGAGTTGGGCAAGCTGGTGGGCCGTGAAATCGCCACCGCCGCCGAGGCCCGTGAGATCCTGGGCATCAAGAAGCGCTAAGCCCCAACTTTCATAGAATAAAGAACGCCGCCCGGAACCAAATGGTTCCGGGCGGCGTTTCGTTGTTTGAGACTGAATAGAATTTGAAATCAGGCCTCCAGGTCCAGGGAAAGCATCCTCCCCCCGTCCAGAACTTGGCCGTCCTTGTTGCGGACCTTTTCCATCTTGGCCTGGGAAAGGCCGGCGTCCAGCTTGGCTTTCAAGTCGGCCAGGTGTCCGGCCACGGATTCCCGGGCGCTCTCCCCATCCCGCTGGATGATTTGGTTGAGAATGGCCTCATGGGCCAGAATGGAGTTGTAGGAAATGCCGCTCTCGTTGATGGTGAACTGGCGGGAAATCTCCAGCAACTCAAAAAGATTTTCATAGATGGAGGAGAGAATGGAGTTATGGGCGGCCTTCACCATGGAGGAGTGAAATTGGTAGGAAAGCTGGCGCTGGCGGTGGATGTCCTCCTCGCTTTGAATACCGGGTTTCTTTTTGGCCTCCCGCATCGCCAGCATGAGTTGCTGGAGTTCGTGGATATCCTCGTTGGTGCGGCGGTGGGCGGCGTGGTAGGCGGCGAAGGTCTCCAGATTGATGCGGACCTCCAGCAGATCGGCAATGGCCCCGGCGGTGGCATTGACGGCAAAACTCATCTTGCTAATGATATCCTCGGTGGTGATGCTTCGGACGTAGGTGCCATCCCCCTGGCTGCTGTCCAGGATGCCCATGTACTCCAGAATTTTCAGGGCTTCCCGGATGGGAACACGGCTGACATTGAACTTTTCCGCCAGCTCCCGTTCGGAGGGGATTTTTTCGCCGCACTTGAGTTCTCCTCTTGAAATCATATCCTTGATGTTCTCAATGACGTATTCGTAGTATCGGCCTCCCTGGCCAATTTTTTTTTCAGGGACATTCATAATAAACACCTCTTATCGGGGATATTCTTCAGCAAAATTATACCACAGAATGGAAAAAAGGGGAAGGGGAAAACAGGAAAGAATCTTCCTCGCTTTTTAGATGATTGGGCCAAACAAGAGAGAATGGTATACGATTCGCAAATTCGCAAAATGGAAAGAAAAAAGCTCTGCGCGGGAAAGGGATTTTATTGGAAAAAGCAGGAAGTTTTGAGGGTTTCCTCTGCGCACAAGCTGGAAATGATAGGAAGACCAAAGGCCGTTTAGGGCGAGGGAGGGAGGATGGGTTGGGGTAAAAGGGAGGAAGGAGCGGAATATGCGCCATTTTCTTGTCGAAACAACCAAAAACAGATGGTAAAATTTAAGCAATTCGGAGAATGAATTCCAACTATATTTACAATTTGTTAAAATAGCGGTATATTATTAACCAACCGGTATACCAGATGAAAAGATGTGCTGAGAGCCATCGATGCCATTTCAGTTACACGTTCGTGAAACTCTGGTGTACCGCCCCCATCTCACCAATGAGGAGCGGTAGACCAGAGTGTGGGGGCCAGCCGTAAATGGTGATGAATTTTTAAGGAGGATGACAGAGAAATGAAGTACGATTTCGAAAGCATTATTGACCGTGATCCTGCAGTCCGTGGTACCGGTAAGTACCGCATCATGAAGGACTCCAAGGGCAACAAGCCCCCCAAGGGCATTGTTCCCCTGTCCGTGGCCGACATGGAGTTCCGCACCGCTCCTTGCGTCATCGACGCGATCAAGGCTGAGGCCGATTTTGGCGTGCTGGGCTATCACCGCCTGACCGACAATTTCCGCGACGCCTGCTGCCAGTGGATGAAGACCCGGCACGATTGGGACATCAAGCCCGAGTGGATCGTTCCCTTCGAGCAGGTCGTTCCCGCCCTGTACTGCGCTGTGTGGACCTTCACTCAGCCTGGCGACGGCATCCTGGTTCAGACCCCCGACTACCATCACTTCACCGGGGCCACTGTGAACACCGGCCGCAAGGTCCTGGAGAACCGTCTGGTTCCCGACGAGAACGGCCACTACACCGTGGACTGGGCCGACTTCGAGGCCAAGGCCAAGGAGGCCAAGCTGTTCTTCCTCTGCTCTCCCCAGAACCCCACCGGCCGTGTCTGGACCCGTGAGGAGCTGACCAAGATGGGCGAGATTTGCAACAAGAACGGTGTCATGGTCGTTGCCGACGAGATTCACCACGACCTGATTCAGCCTGGCTACAAGCACATCCCCTATGCCTCCCTGGGCCAGGAGTTTGCCGACAACTGTGTGGTCTGCACCTCCCTGAGCAAGACCTTCAACCTGGCCGGCCTGTGCTACGCTTCCATCATTATCCCCAACGACGACGTCCGCGCCAAGTTCCAGAAGCAGATGGGCCTGCAGGCTTTCATGCACATCGAGCGCTTCGGCCCCGTCGCTCACGAGGCCGCTTACCGGCACGGTGCCGAGTGGCTGGACGAGCTGATCCAGGTCATCAAGGGCAACTACGAGTATGTACGTGACTTCTTCGCTCAGCACTTCCCCAAGGTGGTCGTCACCAAGCTGGAGGGTACTTACCTGGTGTGGTGTAACTTCACCAGCTTTGGCATGACCGATTTGGAGATGAAGAACTTCCTCACCGACGAGTGCATGCTCTACCTGGACAACGGCACCGACTTCGGCGAGGCCGGCTCCGGCTATCAGCGCATCAACGTCGCTTGCCCCCGCAAGACCCTGGCCGACGCCCTGGACCGCTTCCTGGTTGCCGCCAAGAAGCACGGCATGGCCGACTAAGACAGTCCCCCTTTTCTTCCAGCCTCTTGCCGTTTGCGGCGAGAGGCCGGAAGTTTCAAAAAAACTATTTATTATTATTTAGGAGGAATTCCCCATGTTGGAGAAAAAGCTGCCTTTTTGTATCGACCACTTTAGCATCGCCACCACCCACCGTAGCCGTCCCATCGACCTGATGACCGGCCTGGGCTTCACCACCGCCGACTGCTACACCGATCGTACCGTCCACTTCATTTTTGAGAACTCCTACTTCGAGCTGTGCACCTATGTGCTCAACAGCACTATCACCTGGCTGACCCAGTCTGTCCCTGCCACCAACCTGCCCAAGGTCCACTCCTACCGCATCAGCAACCGTGGCACCGATCCCGCCCCCATGCGTGAGGCTCTGATCAACGCCGGCATCGAGAAGGTTGGCGAAATCAACAACCCCTTCTGGCAGCACGTCCGCTACGGTGAGACCGAGGGCGAGGGCGGCTATCAGACCTTCTTCATCCAGGACTATGAGCCCTTCACCGACATCCTCTTCGGCTGCACCACTCACTTGGCCAAGGAGCTGATTGTCAAGAACCCCACCAAGTTCCCCCACATCAACGGTGCCAAGCGTCTGGCCTACATCACCGGCTACTGCGACAGCAAGGAGCGCTTTGACGAGGCTGAGGCCGCTATCACCAAGCTGTACAACGCCGCCAAGGATCAGACCGACACCGGCTTCAACCTGGACACCTATCAGCTGGTCGATCACGACGCCTACGTCGAGGAGTTCGGCTGTGAGCCCCGCAACGACGGGCTGAAGCTGCCCATCGTGGCCGCCGCCTTCGAGGGTTGTCACCTGGAATTCGTGAAGAAGCGCGCCTATGACATGAACCTGGTGTACTTCGAGAAGAACGGTAAGCTGTACGTGGACTGCCGCCGCACCGTGGGCCTGTTCCTGGTCTTCATGCCCTAATATTTGCTAAATCGATTCGCAGGAAAGGACATTCCGTCGTATGACTAACATTATGAAGAAGACCATGACTGCGCTGTCTGTCGTCTTTGTGGCCTTCCACCTCTATACCGCTGCGTTTGGCACCATGCCCGGTATCTCCCAGAAGTCCATCCACCTTGGCCTTCTGCTGGTGATCTTCTTCCTGGGCGCCATGATCGACAGTAAGAGCAAGCTGGAGAAGGCTTTTATGGGCCTGATGCTCTTGTTCTCCGCCGGCGGCATCATCTACATCACCGTGCTGGATGAAAGTCTGCAGGCCCGTTCCGGCATTATCTATCCCAGCGACATTGTTTTTGGCCTTCTGCTGATTATCGCTATCTTTGAGGCCTGCCGTCGCAAGATGGGCAATCCCCTGGTCATCATCACCCTGGTCTTCGTGGCTTACGCCTTCCTGGGCCGGTATATTCCTGGTTTCCTGAACCATCCCGGTATGCCCCTCAAGAAGTTCGTCAATCTGATTTACCTGACCACCAGCGGCATCTGGGGCAGCCCCCTGTACGCCTCCGCTTCCTACGTGGTCCTCTTCGTCCTGCTGGGCGCCATTATGAGCGTCTCCGGCATCGGTGACTACTTCACCACCCTGGCTACCTCCGCCTTCGGTTCCTTCCGCGGCGGTCCCGCCAAAGTCGCCGTTGTGGCCAGCGGCCTGTTCGGCTCCATCAGCGGCAGCCCCACCGCCAACGTGGTGGGTACCGGTACCTTCACCATCCCCCTGATGAAGAAGAACGGCTTTGAGCCCGAGTACGCTGCGGCCGTCGAGGCCACCGCTTCCACCGGCGGTGCCATCATGCCTCCCATCATGGGTTCCACCGCTTTCATCATGGCTGAGATGCTGGGCGTTTCCTACGCCACCGTGGCTGCCGCTGCGGTCATCCCCGCTGTCCTGTACTTCCTGTCCGTTCTGTTCGCCGTGGATATCTACTCCGCCAAGAACGGCCTGAAGGGGGTGCCCCGCGATCAGCTCCCCAAGATGAAGGATTTGATCAAGGAGATCTACCTGCTGGCCCCTCTGGCCTTCCTGATTGTCGTCATGTGCATGGGCCTGACCGTTATCCGCGCCGGCCTGTACACCGTCATTTTTACTCTCATCATTGTTGAGGTCAACCCCAAGACCCGGCTCTCCAAAGAGCAGTGGCTCAATATCCCCGTGGCTACCGTGAAGAGCGCCATCTCCGTCGGCGTGGCCTGTGCCATGGCCGGTATCATCTCCGGCGTTATCATGGGCTCCGGCTTGGGCTTCCGCATCTCCTCTATCCTGGTCTCGGTCGCCGGTCACAGCATGTTGCTCCTGCTGGTGCTGACCATGGTGGTCTCCCTGATTATGGGCATGGGCGTGCCCACCACCGCCGCTTACCTGGTGCTGGCCGCTCTGGTGGCTCCCACCATGACCAAGCTGGGTATCCCCGATCTGGCCGCCCACATGTTCATCTTCTACTTCGGCTGCGTTTCCTCCATCACTCCTCCCGTGGCCATGGCCGCCTATGCCGGTGCCGGCCTCGCCGAGTGCGACCCGAACAAGGCGGGCTACAAGGCCTTCCGGCTGGCCATCTGCGCCTTCATTATGCCCTATATGTTCGTGTATAACCCCGTTCTGCTCATGCAGGGAGGTCTGGTTGAGACCCTGCTCTGCATCATCACCGCTCTCATGGGTGCCTACATGCTGGCCTGCGGCTTTGAGGGCTATGCCTTCCAGTGGAAGCTGAAGTTCATTGAGCGACCCATCCTCATCGCCGCTGCTCTGATGCTCATCGTTCCCGGTGCCTTGACCGACCTGATCGGCCTGGCGGTGCTGGTGGGCGAGTTCCTCTCCGGTAAGATGTTCAACCGCGTAGAGAATACTCTCGCGGCTTAAGCGTAGTCGTGCTTGTAATGAAAGCACAGATGTGCTAAAATATTTTATCTCTAGAAAGGGGAAACCAAAAATGAAAAAGTTGACTCGTTCTCTTGGCCTTGCTCTGGCCGCCACCACTATGGTGGTTTCCTTGGCCGCCTGCGGCGGCGGCACTACTCCCAGTGATGCCCCCTCCGGTGGTGGCGCTCCCTCTACCCCCAGCGTTGTCCGTATCTCCTGCGGCCCCCTGAACGGCTATCAGAACGTTCTCTACAACTCCATCGCCGACTTTATGAACAAGTCTTATCCCGGCTACTACAGCTTTGCCATCGAGGCCTCCACCGGCTCCGCTGAAAATGCTCGTCTGCTGGCCGCCGGCGAGACTGACTTCGGCACCATGGGCATGGACATGACCCTGCAGTGCTACGAGGGCACCGACCAGTTCGAGGGCCTGCCCACTGAGCAGATCCTGCACGTTGCTACCCACTCCGGCACCGGTGCCACCATTCAGGTGGTCACCTCTGCCAAGAACGATGAAATCAACTCCATCACCGACCTGAAGGGCAAGAGATTCGGCGTTACCGCCGGCATGATGGCCGGTTACCTGGACGACGTGCTGTGGGCCTATGACATGACCACCGACGATCTGGGCAAGCTGACCAACTTGAGCCTGTCCGACCTGTGCACCAACCTGCAGGACGGCACCATCGATGCTTTCCTGTACGCCACTCCCGCTCCTTCCACCAACTTCACCGACCTGGCCATGACCTTCGGCATCAAGCTCATTGACATCGGCCAGGAGGCTGTTGACAAGCTGGTCTCTGAGAAGCCCTGGTATCACGTGGTGCCCATCCCCGCCGGCACCTACAAGGGTGTTGACTACGATGTCACTTCCTTCGCTCAGTACACCGCTCTCTGCGCCCGCGCCGACGTGCCCGAGGAGACCGTTTACCACCTGGTCAAGACCATGATGGAGAACGCCGAGGGTCTGGAGCAGATCCACAAGAACGCCGCCGGCACCTGCCCTGAGCGGGGCATCGAGGGCGCTCTCATTCCCTATCATCCCGGCGCCCTGAAGTACTATCAGGAAGTCGGCCTGCTGCAGGACGTCAAGCAGTAAGACAGCCTTTTCAAGGCAAGCAGATATGAAAAAGGACTTCCGGTTTTCACCGGGAGTCCTTTTTGTGTAAGAGAAGAAAACGCACGATGGCAAAGCCATCGTGCGTTTTTGCTGTTACAGGGCCGCGTCGCAGAAGGCACAACAGTCCGTCCCGCCGTTCTTTTTAGTGAGCGGGGGAAGGTAGAGCTCCTGCTGGGTGATGCAGTTGGGATTATGGCAGACCGGGCCGTGTCCGATCTCCACCGGGTCTGGGGTCATGCGCTCCTGATTGGCCAGATCGGCCAGCAAAGACATTCGGGCGAACATTCCGTACCGGGCTTGCTCGAAGTAGACCGCCCGGGGGTCGTCGTCCACGTCCTGGGAAATCTCGTCCACCCGGGGCAGGGGGTGCATGATCAGCAGGTCGGACTTGGCCCGCTGCAGCTTGGCCCGGTCCAGAATATAGATACCCTTGTTCCGCTCATACTCCAGGGGGTCCACGAAGCGCTCCCGCTGGATGCGGGTCATATAGAGCACATCCAGTTGGGGGATGACGGAGTCCAGACCGGCGACCTCCACGTTCCAAAGGCCGTGCTCCTTCATAAAGCCCCGCATATAGTCGGGAACAGCCAGGTCCCGGGGGGAGATGAGGTAGAGCTTTACGTGGTCAAACTTGGCCAGGGCCTTGATGAGGGAGTGGACGGTGCGGCCGTACTTCAGGTCGCCGCAGAAGCCAATGCTCAGCCCGTCCACAGAGCCCCGGAGCCGGGTGATGGTAGTCAGGTCGGCGGTAGTCTGGGTGGGGTGCATATGGCCGCCGTCTCCGGCGTTGATGACGGGAACGTGGGAGTAGAGGCTGGCCGCCTTGGCGGCCCCTTCCCGGGGATGGCGCATGACCACTACGTCGGCGTAGCCCGAGACCATTTTAATGGTGTCCTTCAGGGTCTCGCCCTTGGAGGTGGAGGTGGAACGAGGGTCGGCAAAGCCGAAGGTGGTACCGCCTACCCGGAGCATGGCTGTCTGAAAAGAGAAGTTGGTCCGGGTGGAGGGCTCGTAAAAGAGGTTGGCAGAGACCTTGCCGTAGCAGGCCTCCAAAAAGTCCTTGGGGTTGTCGATAATGGCTGAGGCCCGGGCGTAAAGCTCGTCCCACTCCTGCCGGGAAACGTCTCCAAAATCAATAAAATGCCGCATATCTGTTCCGCCTTTCCGCTTGCCAGAAAAATTTTTTTAAGTATATCACAGTGTCAAAGCCAGTACAAGCATCGAAACGACGATTTTCTGGTGAAACTGTCATTGTTTTTCTGGTATGAGGACTTCGCTTCGGGGAAAAGGTAAAGGAAAGCGAAAAAGGTGAGGAGCGCATGGCGGTGTGGTTTTGGTATTTTGTTTATTACAGCTTTCTGGGTTTCGTGTTGGAAGTGGTCTTTGCCCGGCTTACCAGGCAGGAGAAGCGGGACAGAAAGTGTTTTTATCTGCTGCCCCTCTGTCCGGTGTACGGCCTGGGAGCCATCTCCATCCTGCTTTTGCCCCGGTGGGCGCAGGAGAACGCCCTTCTTTTGATTCTATTCGGCGGTTTGGCGGCCACGGCGGTGGAGTACCTGATGGGTCTCTTTGATGAAAAGGTGCTCGGGGTGCGTTTTTGGGACTACTCCCATTTACCGGGAAATGTGGGAAGCAAGGTTTGCCTGCCTTTTACCGTTGCCTGGGGGCTTCTGGCCCTGCTTCTGGTTCGGGTAGTCCACCCATGGGTGGCGGCGCTGACGGCCGCCACCCCACTCTGGCTCCTGCCCCCGGTGGCCGTGCTGGTGGCGGGGGACGGGCTTCGTTCCGCCCTCCTCCTCCGGCGGGCGGGTACCACCGAGGTCCTTAAATGGTACTCATAGCCCCTTTAGCTCTTCCAGGGTCTCACGGATGACCTTTTGGGGGATGTAGACCTTTGCCAGGTCCATGAGTTGGGCCAGGGTCAGGCTGTGGGCCGCTCCCACCAGAGGGTGCTTCATCCACTTGCCGAACCGCCGCTCAAAGACAGCCTTGGACTTTGGGTTTTCCAGGAGCTCACGGACGGTGATTTGGTTGTTTCGCAGATTCATTGTTCTTCACCTCAAGGTACTCTATGCGGGGCGGCCCGGAGGTGTGAAAAGGCCGCCCGGTGGGCGGCCTTTTTGCGGGGGTCAATGTCCACAGGAACAGCAGGAGCCGTGCTCGTTCTCCTCACAGGGGAGAACGCACTCGGGGGGCACGGGCAGGCCCTGCCGGGTAAAGTAGTCCCCCAGGGCGGCCTTGATGGCCTCCTCGGCAAGAACGGAGCAGTGCATCTTGTAGCCGGGTAGGCCGTCCAGGGCCTCGGCCACGGCGGCGTTGGTCAGCTTCAGGGCCTCCCCGATGGGCTTGCCCATAATGAGCTCAGTGGCCATGGAGGAGGTGGCGATGGCGGAGCCACAGCCAAAGGTCTTAAATTTCACGTCGGTGATAATACCGTCGTCGATTTTCAGGTACATCTTCATGATGTCGCCGCACTTGGGGTTGCCAACCTGGCCCACCCCGTCGGCGTTCTCAATGGTCCCCACGTTACGGGGGTGCTCAAAATGGTCCATGACCTTTTCAGAATACAGCATAGTCGTTCTCCTTTCGATTTAGAGGACCCAAGTGGGCTTTTGCTTTTTTTCGTCCCATACGGGGGACATTTTTCGAAGATAATCCACCACTGCGGGGACCTCCTTCAAAATCGCATCCACCTCTTCCCCGGTGTTTCCGTCGCTGAGAGAGAGGCGCAGGGAGCCATGGGCCACGGCGTGGGGCAGGCCGATGGACAGCAGGACGTGGGAGGGGTCCAGGGAGGCGGAGGAGCAGGCCGAGCCGGAGGAGGCGCAGATGCCCTTGGCATCCAGGTGGAGGAGAAGGGCCTCCCCCTCGGTGCCTTCAAAGACAAAGGAGGCGGTGCCAGGGAGGCGGTTTTCCGGATCGCCGGTGAGGGAGGCGTAAGGGAGGGCGGTAAGTCCGTCGATGAGCCGGTCCCGCAGGGCGGCCAGACGGCGGTTCTCCTCGGGCATCTTCTCCACCGCCTCTTTCAGGGCGGCGGCCATGCCGACCACCCCGGCCACGTTCTCAGTGCCCGAGCGGCGGCCCTTTTCCTGGCCGCCACCGGCGATGAGGGGGGGAAGGCGGAGACCCTTGCGGACATAGAGGGCGCCCACCCCACGGGGGCCATGGAACTTGTGGGCGGAGAAGCTCAGAAGATCGCAGTTCCAAGATTCCACATCAACTGGAATGTGGCCCACTGCCTGAACGGCGTCGGTATGGAAGAGGACTCCGGCTTCCCGGGCGATGGCCCCAATCTCGGCCACCGGCTCGATGGTGCCGATCTCGTTGTTGGCCGCCATGATGGAGATGAGGATGGTGTCGGGCCGAATGGCGGCTTTCACCGCCGCCGGTTCCACCCTGCCGTACTGGTCCACGGGAAGGTAGGTGACCTCGTAACCCTCCTTCTCCATGGCTTCCAGGGTGTGCAGGATGGCGTGGTGCTCGATGGCGGAGGTGATGATGTGCTTACCGGGATTTTTCTTCAGCTTCATAAGCCCGGCAACCCCTCGGATGGCCCAGTTGTCGC
>JAHHSF010000110.1 GCA_020025375.1 Oscillospiraceae bacterium
GGTCCCGCCCTCCTTCCGGCTCTCGGCCAGAACGGTACCGCCGTGGAGGACCACAATCTCCCGGACCAGCCGCAGGCCCATGCCAGCCCCTTCCTCCGGTCGGGGCAGGCCCTGGTGCCGCCGGGGGCGGAAGATGGAGGCCATCTGCGCCGGTTCCATCCCAGGGCCGTTGTCCCATACGGTGAAGAGGACCCGGTCCTCCCGCTTCTCGGCCCGTAGGCCCACCCGGCCGCCGGGACCGGCAGCCTTCATAGCGTTGGACAGCAGGTTGAAAAGCATCCGGTCCAACAGCTCTTTATCTCCCCGAATCATGGTCATGGGGAGGGCATTTTCGTCGCAGAAGGCGACGCCTGCCTGACGGCCGAGACTCTCGATCTGGACGGAAACCTCTGCAACCATGTCGCAGAGATCCACCGCCCCCTCCCGGTAAGTCCCCACCTGGCGGCCCTCCAACTGCCGGAGAAGGTCGGTGTGGTCGCAGAGTCGGCGGAGCAGGTACAGGTTTCGGTCCATGGCCCCCAGCAGGCCCTCCCCCTCGATGTCTGTCCTTATCCGGGGGGACAAGCGCTCTCCCAGAAGCATCAGGTTCCCTGTCGCCTCCCGGAGCTGGCGGGCGATGGCCTCCAGATCCCCGGCGGCGCGCTCCTCATACTTGGGGCGGAAGAGATAGAGGGTCCCCTTCTCGGTCCGGGTGGCCTCGGCCCGGAAGGGAGAGTCTGCCGCGTCAAAGTCCTCGGGCAGGGGACCGCCCTCCTTCAGCTGGGGGAAGAGGGTCTTAGCCACCTTATTATAATAACGAACGGTGTTCTCCCGGTAAAAAATAGCCGGGGCCTCGAATCCGTCCAGGAGCGACTGCACTTCGATTCGCATCGTTCTCCCTTCCTTTCTCTTTCAGCATACGCAATTTGAGGGCGAAATGCTTCGGTAACTTCTTCCGCCCCACGTTTAGGGGCATTTTTCCGTATGGCGCTTTCGATTATATCGAATAAGAGATTTCTTTGCAACCTATTTCTCTCAGCAAAAACAACCTTGCCCGATTTTCCTGCCGTTTTCTCATTAACTTCCATTCAAAGCAAATTCGAACACCGGTTTCGACATAATGACGGAACTTAATTTGCGTTTTTGAGCATTTAGACCGAGAAAAAAGACTTGATTTCTTTTACAAAAGGTTTTATACTTTAATTGTTCCAAAAGAATCAAATATAAAGGAGTCTTTTGCTATGAGCATTAAAATTGGCATTAATGGTTTCGGCCGCATCGGCCGCCTGGTCTTCCGCGCCGGTATCAACCGCCCGGACCTGGAGTTCGTGGGCATCAACGACCCCGGTATGACCCCCGACTACATGGCTTATATGCTCCGTTACGACACTATCCACGGCCGCTTCGACGGCGAGATCTCCTATGACGAGAACTCCATCACCGTCAACGGCCACAAAGTCATGGTCTACGCCGAGAAGGAGCCTTCCGCTCTGCCCTGGGGCGAGATCGGCGCCGAGTACGTGGTCGAGGCCACCGGCCTGTTCCTGACCAAGGAGAAGGCCGAGGGCCACATCAAGGCCGGTGCCAAGAAGGTCATCATGAGCGCCCCCTCCAAGGACGACACTCCCATGTTCGTCATGGGTGTCAACCAGGACAAGTACACCTCCGACATGCAGTTCGTGTCCAACGCCTCCTGCACCACCAACTGCCTGGCCCCCATCGCCAAGGTCCTCCACGATAACTTCGGCATCACCGACGGCCTGATGACCACCGTTCACTCGGTTACCGCCACCCAGAAGACCGTGGACGGCCCCTCCAAGAAGGATTGGCGTGGCGGCCGTGCGGCCACCTATAACATTATCCCCTCTTCCACCGGTGCTGCCAAGGCGGTGGGGAAGGTCATTCCCTCCCTGAACGGCAAGCTGACCGGCATGTCCATGCGTGTGCCTACCCTGGACGTGTCCGTGGTAGACCTGACCGTCAACCTGGCCAAGCCCGCCAAGTACGACGAAATCTGCGCCGCCATGAAGGCCGCCTCCGAGGGTGAGCTGAAGGGCATCCTGGGCTACACCGACGAGGACGTGGTCTCCAGCGACTTCATCAGCGATCCCCGCACCTCCATCTTCGACGCCAAGGCCGGCATCGCCCTCACCGATACCTTCGTGAAGGTGGTTTCCTGGTACGACAACGAGTGGGGTTACTCCAACAAGGTCCTGGACCTCATCGCCCATATGGCTTCCGTGGACCACAAGTAAGACCAAACAATCGAAACGCCCGGTATCGTGAGATACCGGGCGTTTTTTTCGCATCCGGGGTCAACCCCTCTCCTCCACGATTCGGGTATAGCGGCGAAGGGGGGCGTCACCGTCGTGGGCGTCTAGGGCGGTGGTGTGGCTCATGGTGCCGGGGGCGGTCACTCGGGTGACCCCGGCCCGGAAGAGGAGATCGGTCAGCCCCTCCCGCTCGGCGGGAGAACAGATCAGCCCCGCCGTCTGGAGATGCTCCTTTTCCTTCCGCAGGGTGGCCACCAGGCGGGTTCTGGGCAGAAGTTTCACCAGGAGATTGCCGAACTGGGGAGACAGCTCGGGCGCACCCTCCCCGCAGAGGGTGATACTGCACCCCTTCCCCCGGAGGAGGCGGCGGGGCGTATGGCCCGCACGCTCCTCCAGGGTCTGGGTATACAGGTTCAGGGTCACCTGGGCCCGGCTCCCCACGTCTAGGGGAGCCGCATCCGCGGCGGCCTGTTCCAGAAGGGGCAGGAGCCGCCGGGAAAGAGCCTCGGCCTCCTCCCAGCTCCCAGTGTCCAGGAAGAGGGTCTGGCAGGAGGAACACAAAAGCTGGCGGGTGTCCATGATGTGGCGAGCCAGGCCGGACAGGGCCTCATCGGTCAGCCCGGCGGGAGTGGCGTAGGCAAAGCTCAGCTTATGGCCCCACTCAATGAGCTTGACCCCAGGCTTTGCCAAGGCTCGGACGGCGGTGGTGGCCTCGTCCCCGCCCCAGACTACGATGCCGTCGGCCAGGTCAGCCATGCGCTTCATGGCGGGCAGGTCGTCAGAGGGAGTGTCAAATACATAGATGTAGGGAGCCAGTTCCGGCACGGCCTTCCCAAGCTCTTCAAGCATTCGCAGAGAGAGGCCATTGTCCGCCGAAGGGAGCTTCAAAATGTTGATATTCCCCGCCAGAAGGCCCTCCACCACACTGAAAGCGGGCAGGCCGTCCACATTTCCGGCGGCGATGTGGAAAAGGACCCCCAGGGGGCGGACGCGTTTGGTCAGGGGAGCTGTCTCATGGGGCGGCAGGAGGGTCCGTGGTGTGGAAAACTCCGGCCCCAGCTCTTCTTTTACCTTCGCTTCCAAGCTCTCCCGGCTGAAGAGGACGGCGGCCTCCCGGATCTGCTCCGCCAGGGGGCCTAATTCAAACCCCAACCCTGCCAGCTCGGCGCTGAAAGCCCCGGAGAGGGCCTGGGCGGCCAGGGCCTCACAGGCGGCGATGACCGCCTCCGGCGTGGGGGGCATCCCTTTTTCCAGAGTGTGGTTCAGCTCTTCTTCCAGGCCGTCCAGCAGCCTGTTCTGTTCCTCCGAGGGATACCGAAGCCCTTTGGCGAGAATCATAGCCCCGCCCCCTTTCGCAAGTCGTCGGCCCCGGCGGCGCAGGTCTTGATGTCCACCATCCCCACCCGGCCGATGATCTCCAGCCAGGGGGAGGGCGTCCCGCAGGGGCAGGTATCGCCGTTATGGAGGACCCCCAGGTCATCGGTCATAACACTGAGCAGAGGACACCCCCACACCATGGGGGAGAGGAGGTTCACCAGACCGACGGTACCGTTTGGAACCGGCTCCAGGGTGTCCACGTCCCGGATGATGACCCGGCTGTACACGGGCACATGGAAGTGGTGGGCACAGCAGTCGGCGTACCAGATGGGGTGCTCCACCGCCCCGAAGGACTCGCAGATGTTCTCCTCCGGGATGTTAAAGCGGTCCAGCGCCAGGGCGTAGAAGGTCTTTTTGTCCACCTGCTCCTTATAAAACTGCTTCCAGCCGCCGCCCAAAAGAATTTTCGATCCCTTAGGCAGGGAAAAGCGGAGATTCTGTTCCTTCAGCTTTTCCATTAAAAACCAGGTGTAGGAGGGAAAGCCCATGAAGCGGGTGGGGAATTTGGAGCGGCTGTACCGGCCCAGGGCGGCGATGAGGCCGTCAAAGTCCACCTGATAGCCCCCATCCCGGTATTTCAGGGCGTACTCCCGGTGAAGGATGGGGGTGAGGTGGGTGTACCCCGTGGCGGTTTTGGCCACGGCGGTCTGGTTGCTCTTGTGGGGCTGGTAGCCCAGGAC
>JAHHSF010000111.1 GCA_020025375.1 Oscillospiraceae bacterium
GTATTGAAAAGGAGGGGGAAACATGGACGAAAAAGACCTTGAGCAGTCCAAGCTGCCCCAGGAGGAGGAGCCCAAACCCTCCACAAAGACACCCACCTACGTCCGGATTCTGGCGCTGTTGGGCGCTCTGGCTGTGGCCGCTTTGTCCATCGCCTACGCCTACTCCATCGCCACCGGCGGCATCTTTTGGTTTTAACGGATGAAAGAACGAATGAATACCGGCCTCGTCCAGCTGGGCCTTACCCCGGATCCCGTGGCGGTGGAAAAGCTGGAAGCCTACGCCGCCATGCTTATCGAGCAGAACAAGGTAATGAACCTTACCGCCATCACCGACCCGGACCAGGTAGCCAGCCTCCACCTGCTGGACTCGGCCGCCCTCCTGGCCCGGGCCGACCTGAAGGGCAAAACCCTCATTGACGTGGGCACCGGAGCGGGCTTCCCAGGCATTGTACTGAAAATTTTGGAGCCCACTCTGGACCTCACCCTCCTGGACGGCCTGCAAAAGCGGCTGGACTGGCTGGGCACGGTCTGCGAAGCCCTGGACCTCTCCCCCGTCGTCCGGCTCCATGGCCGGGCTGAGGAGTTTTCTCTGAAACCCGAGTACCGGGATCGGTTCGATTTTGCCACCGCCAGGGCGGTGGCCTCCATGAACATTCTGGCCGAAATGTGCCTGCCCTATGTGAAGGTGGGCGGGGCGTTTCTCGCCATGAAGAGCGTGGGCAGCGATGAGGAGCTCTCCCAGGCCGCCCGGGGCATCTCCCTTCTTGGTGGAAAAGTCACCGCCTTGGAGGACTATCCCGTTCCCCACACTGACGTAGTCCACCGGGTCATCCGGGTGGAAAAGACCGCCCCTACCCCAAAGGGCTACCCCCGCCGGTGGGCCAAGATACAGAAGGCACCGCTCTGACAGAAAAACCCTTTGCTTTGGGGGCATTTCCCCCCTGAAAACCGTTGAAATTTTGTTCCCCTTATGATAATATGAGAGGATAAGACAGGAGGGAGTACATGGCAACCGCGATCGTCGTTACCAGCGGTAAGGGAGGCACCGGAAAGACCTCCGTGACCGGAGGCATCTCCTCCTGTTTGGCGGCCTTGGGCTATAAGGTCCTCTGCATCGATATGGATATCTGTCTTCGAAACCTGGACCTTTCCCTGGGGATGAGCGACCGGGCGCTCATGGACTTCACTGATGTGGTGGAGAGCCGGTGCAGTCTGGCCCGAGCCGTAGTGGGGCACCCGGTCATTCAGGGGCTTTATCTCCTCACCGCCCCCCTTACTCCCCGGCCCATCCAGGAGAGCGCCATGCAGACCCTCATCCGGGAGGCCAAGCACACCTATGATTACATCCTGATGGACTCCCCGGCGGGCCTTGGCTCCGGCTTCCGCCTTGCCGCCTGCGGGGCTGACCGGGCCATCGTAGTCTCCACCTCCGATCCCTCCGCCCTCCGGGACGCCCAGCGGACAGTGGGAGAGCTCCGCCGTACCATCCCCGGGGGCATCCATCTGGTGATGAACCGCATCCAGCCCAAGCTGTTGAAAAAGCTCCACACCACCATTGACGACGCCATGGACACCGCCGGCCTGCCCCTCTTGGGGGTGGTGCCCGAGGATCAGGCCGTCCCTCTGGCCGCGGCCCAGGGGCAACCCCTTCTTCTCTACTCCCGCAAGTCAGCCGCCATTGCTTACCTTAATATCGCCAAACGAATCACCGGGCAGATGGTGCCCATTATGCGGATTCGATAATCGGACAAGTCTCGAAAAGGAGTGTGTTTGGAATGAACATCGCACTGATGAGCCACGACAGAAAGAAAGAACTGATGGTGCAGTTTTGTATCGCCTATTGCGGTATTTTTTCCAAGCACACGGTCTGCGCCACCAACACCACCGGGAAGCTGGTGGCCGAGGCCACCGGCCTGCCTATCCACCTCTTCCTCTCCAACGCCCATGGCGGCGCCCAGCAGATCGGTGCCCGCATCGCCTACAATGAAATCGACATGGTCCTCTTCTTCACTGATCCCCAGTCCGATAGCCTGGATGAGGATGTGAAGTATATCCGGAAACTCTGTGACCAATACAATATCCCATTTGCCACCAATGTGGCCACTGCAGAGATGCTCCTGCTGGGGCTGAACCGGGGGGATCTGGACTGGCGGGACATCGTCAGCCCCAAAACCAAGCCCTTTACCGTCTGATAGGCGCCGTTGCCTCCGCTCCTAAGGCGGAGGCAATTTCACTGAAAGGAAGGAACTTTTATGGAGCGAATCAAACCCCGCACCCTGTCCGGGTTCATGGAGCTTTTGCCCCAGGACCAGGTCCTTTTCGACCGCATGGTGTCCCTCCTCCGGGAAAACTATGCCCTCTATGGCTTTACCCCCCTGGACACCCCCGCCATTGAGGCCAGCGAGGTCCTGCTGGCCAAGGCCGGCGGCGAGACCGAGAAGCAAATCTACCGCTTTCAGAAGGGGGACTCAGACCTCTCCCTCCGCTTTGACCTTACCGTTCCCCTGGCCAAGTATGTGGCCCTCCACTACAATGAGCTCTCCTTCCCCTTCCGCCGGTTCCAGATCGGCAAGGTCTACCGGGGGGAACGGGCCCAGCGGGGCCGCTTCCGGGAGTTCTACCAGGCCGACATCGACGTGATTGGAGATGGGAAGCTGGACATCATCAACGAGGCCGAGATCCCCTCAATCATCTATAAGACCTTCACCGCCCTGGGCCTCCACCGCTTCAAGATCCGGGTCAACAACCGCAAGATCCTCAACGGCCTCTTCGAGCTCCTGGGCCTGAAGGAGCAGGCCGGGGATGTGATGCGCACCATTGACAAGCTGGAGAAAATCGGCCCCGACAAGGTGAAGGCCATCCTGGTGGACGACTTTGCCGTCCCCGCGGCCTCCGCCGACCAACTCCTGACCCTCCTCTCCACCGACGACCCCATGGGGGCGCTGGAGAAGCTGTCCGGTCAGAACGAAACCTTTGACCTGGGCTTCGCCGAGCTGAAAACCGTGGTGGATTCCATGGCCGCCTTCGGCGTGCCCGCAGACCACTTCATGGTGGACCTCACCATCGCCCGGGGCCTGGACTACTACACCGGCACCGTTTACGAGACCGTCATGCTGGACCATCCTGAGGTAGGTTCCATCTGCTCCGGCGGCCGTTATGATAACCTGGCGGAATATTACACCGAAAAACAACTCCCAGGTGTTGGTATCTCTATCGGCCTCACCCGCCTCTTCTTTGTCTTGCAGGATCAGAAGATGCTTAATCCTATGCTGAACACCGCCCCCGCCGATGTGCTCATTCTCCCCATGACCGAGGATATGGCCCCCGCCATTTCCCTGGCCACCGCCCTGCGGAACGCCGGGGTACGGACCCAAATCCACGCCGAGCAGAAGAAGTTCAAGCAGAAGCTATCCTACGCCAACAAGCTGAACATCCCCTTCGCCGTCTTTCTGGGGGAGGACGAGGTAAAGACCGGGTCCGCTACGGTAAAGGACTTTATGCTGGCTGAGGAGGACGAGCAGAACCGCAAGCAGGTTACGCTGCCAATGGAAGAGGCCGTAGCCTACATCCGCAAGTGTCTGGATGCCGACCTGGACCAGCGGCCCATTTTCGACAAGGAGCACTATGTGGAAAAATACGGCCTGGACAAATAAACCCCCGACCGGGACCCCGCATCCCATGGAGGAACCATTTTGAAGAATATCATTGGCCGGGCCGCGGCCTTGGCCCTGGCCCTTTCCCTCTCCCTTCCCACCGCTCTGGCGGCAAAGGAGACCCCCTTTCCCAAGACCCATCCCTACCCCGGCTTCACCGACGTACCCGCCGGGGCCTGGTACGCCTCTGCCGCCCGGGTGGTCTGTGAGACCGGCCTTATGCAGGGCACCGGTAAGGCCTTTGCCCCTGAGGTGACCCTCACCAATGGGGAGACCGCCGCCATTGCCGCCCGCATCCGGGCCGCCCTTACCGGGGAGTCCATTCCAGACAGCATCCCCGGCCAGCCCTGGTATCGGTCCTATGTGGATTACCTGGGAAAAGCGGGTGTTACCGTACCAGCCCCTTCGGCCTATGCCACCCGCAAGGGCTTTTTTGCCCTGCTGTCCGCCGTTTTGCCTGAAATTCAGCTCGCGCCCCTCAACACCATCACCGCCCTGCCTGACACCCAGGACCCCGCCGTTCTGCGGTTCTATAATGCGGGCATCCTCACCGGGGTGGACGCCTATGGCACCTTTGCCGGGGGCCAGCCTCTGAGCCGGGCCGAGTGCGCCACCATGGTTGCCCGGGTCGCCGACCCCTCCCTGCGC
>JAHHSF010000112.1 GCA_020025375.1 Oscillospiraceae bacterium
CCTTGGCAGCGAGGGCGTCCGAGGTGGTGGTTACCGTGATCTTACACACCACGGGGGAGTGCTCCCGAATGGCGGAGAGCAGGTCAATGTCACGACAGATGAGGTCGGACTTGGTGGCGATGGCCACCCCGAACTGGTAGGCGTCCAGGAGCGTGATGGCCTTGCGGGTGAGCTTTGTGTCGGTCTCCATGGGATTGTATGGGTCGGACATGGAGCCCATGCCCACAAAGCCGGGCCGTATCTTCCGTTGCAGGTCGTCCCGGAGAATGCGGAGGGCATCGGCCTTGACCTTCACCTGGTCGAAGCTGTCGTCCCCATAGCAGGCGCTCCGGCTGTCACAGTAGATACAGCCGTGACTGCACCCACGGTAGAGGTTCATGGTGTGATCGGTGCCGAACCATTGGGTGGATTGGTTGCGGATGAGGATGCGCTTGGCGGGGATCTCTTCCATGGGGGCCACCTCCTGTTTTTTCTGCTGAAAAAAGCATATCACAGGGCGGGGGAAAAAGAAAGAATTTGCAAAAATAAATTTGTTTCCTTCATTTTTCTTGCAATTTTCCCCAAAATATGGGATACTATTCCTTGTGTTTTGAATGATACGGAGGTATTCTCATGCAAAAGAAAAAGCTGAACCTATCCATTAAGGTGCTCATCGGCCTGGCGCTGGGCATCCTGGCGGGGCTTGTTCTCCCCGCTGAATTCGCGGTGACCTATGTCAAGCCTTTTGGGACCCTCTTCCTCAACCTCATAAAAATGGTGGTGGTCCCCCTGGTCTTTGCCTCCATCGTGGTGGGGACCTGCGGCCTGGGGGACGCCAAGGCCCTGGGTCGTCTGGGTGGAAAGACCATCCTTTTCTATCTCTTCACCACCGCCCTGGCCGTCACCATCGGTCTGGTGGCCGCCAACCTCTTTCCCATGGGCCGGGAGCTTGGCTTCACCATGGAGGCGGTCACCAACCCCGCGGGCACCAGCATAGTGGATACCTTCCTGAACATCGTCCCCACCAACCCCATCAAGGCCCTGTCCGACGGCAATATGCTCCAGGTCATCTTCTTCGCTATCATGCTGGGAGTGGGTATCCTCCTCTGCGGGGAGCGGGCCAAGCCTCTGGAGAGCGTTACCGACGCCCTGGCCGAGGTGATGTATACCCTCACCGGAGCCATCATGACCCTGGCACCCTTTGCCGTCTTTGCCCTGGTCAGCCCGGTGGTGGCGGTGAACGGCCCTGAGATCCTCCTGCCCATGCTGGGGGTCATCCTCACGGTCTACGGTGCCTGCCTCTTCCACATGGTGGTGGTCTACTCCGGGGCAGTGGGAGGGATTGCCCACATCAGCCCCATCCGTTTCTTTACGGAAGCCGCTCCCGCCATCATTTTCGCCTTTTCCTCCGCCTCCTCGGCGGCGACCATCCCCTTTTCCATGGAGGCGGCTGACCGCCTGGGAGCGCCCCAGCCGGTGCGCTCCTTCGTCCTGCCTCTGGGTGCCACCATCAACATGGATGGCACCGCCATCTATCAGGGGGTCTGCGCCCTCTTCATCGCCAACGCTTATGGGGTCCAGCTCACCTTGAGCCAGCAGATCATGATCATCATTACCTGCACCCTGGCCTCCATCGGCACCGCAGGGGTTCCCGGCGCGGGGGCCGTCATGCTTACCATGGTCCTGGCCTCCGTGGGCCTTCCCGCCGAGGGGCAGGCCATGGGCCTGGTCCTGGGCATCGACCGCATCCTGGACATGGCCCGCACCACCGTGAACATCACCGGCGACATTGCCTGCACCGTGGTAGTGGCCGCCTCCGAAAAGCAACTCAAGCGCACGGAGAACTGAGAGGGCACGTTTATGCCCTTTGATTTTAAAAAAGTACAAAGGCAACACCGCATCATGTGACAAAAGAAACTGCCCTGCTGACAACTTTGTGTCAGCAGGGCAGTTGAGCGTATACGAGCGTACTGATTTAAGCCGCAGCCGTCCACCAGGGCAAAACGCCCGGTGACGAGACCGTTCTCCCAGCTGCTACGAAAGCCCCTCCGTGCGCCATAGGGAGCCGAAATGAGCATCCTTTTTCCGATGGGTGGATGCTTCCCGGAGAAAACGCTCAGACCAGAGATTTGGGACCGAAGCCGTGGGGGAGGAGGTCGGCCAGGGGGAGCTTTACAAAATCGTGGTCCATCCGGGCCACAAGAACGGTAAGCTCCGGGCAGAACTCATAGAGCATTTGGCGGCAGGCACCGCAGGGCCAGCAGTAGTCTTGGGAGTTGCCCACCACGGCGATCGTGTCCCAGTCGTCCCGATGCCCCTCGCTGACGGCTTTGAGGATGGCGGTGCGCTCGGCGCAGATGGTGGATCCGTAAGCGGCGTTTTCCACGTTACAGCCGGTGAATACCGTGCCGTCCTTCAGCAGGAGGGCGGCCCCCACGGGGAACTTGGAGTAGGGGACGTAGGAATATTCCAGCATGGTAAAGGCTTTTTCCACCAGTTCGCGGTCGGTCATAGGAAGGACCTCCTTTACAAAATGGGTTGTAATTACAAAATCATGATGGCCAGATAGGCCGCGTAGACCGCCAGGAGCAGGAAGCCCTGCCATTTGAAGAAGCGGTGGATGATGATGGGCGGGACCAGAGCCACCAGGCTCACCACCAGGGCGGCGGGGATGTCCAGGGCGATGGTCTGCGCTCCCACGGGGAGGGTGCCCCCTGAGGCCAGGGCGCAGGCGGGGAGAATCATGGTCATGTCGATAATGTTGGCCCCCACGATGTTGCCTACAGAGAGGGAGGACTCCTTTTTCAAGATGGCGGTGATGGTGGTCACCAGCTCGGGCAGGGAGGTGCCGATGGCCACGAAGGTGAGGGCGATGATGTTCTCCGGGACCCCGAGGATGCGGGCCAGCTCACTGCCGTTGTCCACCAGGAGCCGGGCACCGATGACGATGCCGGCGGTGCCCGCCAAAAAGTGAAAGAGCTGGAGGGGAAGGTCGGATTTTTTTGCGGTGGGGGCGGCCACCACGCCGGTGGCGTCATACTCCACGATCTCACGGGTCTTGATGACGTTATCCACGATGTAGGCGATAAAGATTACCCCCATGAGGAGGGAGCCGGTCAGGGTGAGGCCGCCGCCCCGGCAGGCAAACCAAAGTGCCACGCAGGAGGCGATGAGGAGACCGGCCTTCACGTTAAACTGACGGCTGGCCACCGGGCCGGCCATGGCGATGATGGAGATGCCCAGGATGAGGCCGGTGTTTGCAATGACCGAGCCCACGGCGTTGCCGATAGCCATGTCCACCTTGCCCTCCAGGGCGGCCATGAGGGAGACAATGAGCTCCGGCAACGTGGTGGCGAGGGAGACGATGGTGGCGCCAATGATGAACTTGGGGATGCCGGTGATCTCAGCCATCCAGGAGGCGGCATCCACGAACCAGTCGCCCCCCTTGACGATGAGGACAAGCCCCAGGACAAAGAGCAGAACGGTAACCAGAATATGCATTTTAAATCGGCCTTTCATATGTGGTAAGGTTTATTTTATCGTGTGCGGAAATTCCTGTCAAGAGGGGCGGTCACAGGTCCGCACGGTGGGCAGGAACCAGACCGGGCGGGGGACCAAGGGTGCCATGAAAGGGGTGAGCAAAAGGGACTGCAGTCGCAGTCCCTTTTGTGTGTTACGGCTTTCTGTCGTAAGGCATATTGGGCCGGGTTTCCAAATCGATGATTTCCCAGGCGTCATAAAACTGGAGGTAGCGGTCCCGGCTCCAGCGGAGGGTCTTTCCATCGGGGTGGAGCCGGTCGCAGATAACGGCGGAGATATCGTCCTTGATGTAGGAGAAGGAGTTGATGCCCACCGAGGCGAAGACCCGAAAGCCCTGTTCCTGGAGGTAGCGGAAGATGGGGCCGGTGGTGTGCCAGTCGTCCCCGTCGGGCCGGGCACCGTGGGGGTAGAAGAGGATGCTGGTGGGTCCCACCAGGCTTCCTACCTCGTCCATCCAGCGGGTCATGTCGTCCTGGACCCGGGCCAGGGTCTTGTTGGACAGGTTGATGTGACCCCAGGTGTGACAGCCGAAGGTCCAGCCAGTCTCCTTGAGCCGTGCGATAATGGGCTTCACCGCTTCCCGCTCCTTTTGGCGGTTCTCCTCCCATTTCACCAGCTCGTCAGGATCGGTGACATTCCGGTCGGTGTGGGTACGGTAGCCCAGGATGCCCTCATAGCCGGTAATGGAGAGACAACCCTTGGCTCCGTTAAGGGAAAAATCGGGGTGTTCCTCCACAAATTTGTCCAGGATGGTGATGGCATCCAG
>JAHHSF010000113.1 GCA_020025375.1 Oscillospiraceae bacterium
GGTAGACGGGGGGACGCTGGCCGCCGACCTGCTGGGAGGGGATGCACCCCCCGCCATGGGGGAGGGAAAGGACCTTTTTGTCACCCCCAAGGACATCGACAGTCAGGTGCGGGATCTGTCCAAGGTGATCGGCTATGGAATCAACCTGGCCCTTCACCCGGGGCTGACCCTGGGGGATCTGGACCTGCTTTTGAGCTGACCGCCTACGGCCGGGCGGGGCGGTACACCACCGTGCCCTGGGCCGTCTCCATGATCAGCCGCCCCGTGTCCACCAGATACTCGATCAAAAACCGGATGTTCCGCTCAAACCGGAGGGCACGGCTGGGCTTGTGGGTCAGAAGCTTGTAAAAGGCACAGGTCGCCTGGCCGATTTCACTGGCGGTCATGGGCCGGGTGACCAGGGAGAGGATTTCCTCCGCTCTGCGCTGGGTCAGGGCCTGATTGGCATCCAAAAGCTGCTCCCAGTCCGCTCTCTGAGCCACACCCTGGTGTGCCATGATAAAGAGGTCACAGGGCAGCGTCCGCAGCTTTTCCCGGCTGGCCATGGCCATGCGGTGGGACAGGGCATAGGGGAGCTTGGCCTCCATCTGCTCCCAGGACAGGAGGGCATCCCCCACATAGCACACATTGTCCGGCGTAATGATGGAGATGTGTCCGGCGGAATGCCCTGGGGTGTGGAGAATGGTAAAGTCTGCCCCGGCAAAGGAGAATGCCCCGTCCTCCATGGGGATCAGTACATCCGGGGTGTGGATGAGGCAGGAGGCCTCCCGCTCCACGATGTCCGGGGGAAGAAGCAGAAAATAGCACTTTAAGGACAGAAGATTGGAGCACATCCCCGCCTCATATGGGGTGAGAGCCACCGGGATGTGGTAGGTCTCCTGGAAATAGCGGTTATTTCCCGCGTGATCCACGTGGGCGTGGGAGCACAGGATTCCAACCGGGGTGAGGCCGTTTTCCTCCAGAGCCTGTACCAGGGACTGCTGCTCCAGTCCCAGGCCGGAGTCCAGCAGAATACAGCGCTTCTCGTCCAGGCGGTAGAGAGGGATATACTCCATCCCCTCCAGCACCCAGGTGTTTCCCTTCACTTGCATTAGCTTCATGGGGTTACTCTCCTTTACTCCGGGGCTGTCCGCCCCCCTGCTTCAGATAGACCATCAGTACCGCCACATCCGCCGGGGATACACCGGACACCCGGCTGGCCTGTCCCAGATTTTCCGGGCGGATGCGGGCCAGCTTCTGCCGGGCCTCCAGCCGCAGGCCCTGAATCGCCCCATAGTCCAGATCGGGGGGGAGGGGACGGCTCTCCAGCTTCTTCAGCTCCTCCACCTGGCGGAGCTGACGGCCGATATACCCCTGATATTTTATGGAAATTTCCACCGCCTCCCGTACCGGCCGGGGGAGGGCGGGACGCCCCGGGTCGAAGGGGGAGAGGGCGTCGTACCCGATAGCGGGACGGCGGAGCAGATCGGAAAGCCGTGCTCCGTTTCGGGCGGGCGGCTCATTGCAGGAGGCAAGGAAGGCCTCAAGCTCCGGGCCGGGGGCCGCTCCGGTGTGCTCCAGACGCCTGCATTCTCGCTCCACGGCGGCATATTTTTCCTCCACGGCCCGCTTTTGCTCCGGAGGAACCAGACCAAGCTCCGCCCCCAGAGCGGTGAGCCGCTGGTCGGCGTTGTCCTGTCGGTGGAGCAGCCGGTACTCCGTCCGGGAGGTCATCATGCGGTAGGGCTCATTGGTGCCCTTAGTCACCAGGTCGTCAATGAGCACCCCGATATAGCCCTGATCCCGGCGGAGAATCAGGGGAGGCTGTCCCAGCAGAGCCCGGGCGGCGTTGACCCCGGCCACAAAGCCCTGGGCGGCGGCCTCCTCATACCCGGAGGAGCCGTTAAACTGTCCCGCCCCATAGAGGCCGGATACCATCTTTGTCTCCAGGGTGGGCCGGAGCTGGGTGGGGTCCACGCAGTCGTACTCAATGGCGTAGGCGCAGCGGGTCATCTCGGCCCGCTCCAGTCCCGGGATGGTGTGGAGCATACGGACCTGAACCTCCTCGGGCAGGGAGGAGGAGAAGCCCTGAATATAGAGCTCCTGGGTATTGAGGCCCATGGGCTCCACAAAGAGGAGGTGCCGCTCCTTGTCGGCAAAGCGGACTACCTTGTCCTCAATGGAGGGGCAGTACCGGGGGCCTACCCCCTCGATGACCCCGGAGTAGAGGGGAGAGCGGTCCAGATTTGCCCGAATGACGGCGTGGGTCTCCGGTGTGGTGGAGGTCAGCCAGCAGCTGGCCTGATTTTTGGGCCGCTCTGAGGTGGTGAAGGAGAAGGGCTGAGCGTCCTCGTCCCCGGCCTGCACCTCCATTTTGGAAAAATCCACGCTGCGGGCGTGGACCCGGGGAGGGGTACCCGTCTTAAATCGGCGGATGGACAGCCCTAAATTTACCAGACACCGGGTGAGGGGCAGGGCGGCGGCCAGTCCGTCCGGCCCGGAGTCCCGCACAACCTCTCCTACGATGGTGCGTCCCCCCAGATAGGTTCCGGTGGCCACAATGGCCGCCCGCACCCGGTAGGTGGCCCCGGTGTGGGTCACAACCCCGGAAACAGCACCCCGCTGGGTGAGAATTTCCACAATCTCAGCCTGCTTTACCCATAAATTTTCCTGCTGCTCCAGAGTACCCTTCATCACATTCTGATACTCCCGCCGGTCGGCCTGTGCCCGGAGAGACCACACCGCCGGCCCCTTGCCCCGGTTGAGCATCCGGTACTGGATGCAGGCCCGGTCCGCTGCCCGGCCCATCTCACCCCCCAGGGCGTCCAGTTCCCGAACCAGATGGCCCTTTCCGGTCCCGCCAATGGCTGGATTGCAGGGCATATTGCCCACCGCGTCCAGATTGATGGTGAAGCACAGGGTCCGAAGTCCCAGCCGGGCGGCGGCCAGTGCCGCCTCAATGCCCGCGTGCCCCGCACCGATCACAGCCACATCATATGTTCCCGCATCGTATTGTATCATCTGTCATTCCTCTTGCCTGTTGTTGTATGGAAAAGGGGCGAATTTCTGCCCTGATTCGTAGATATATCCTCTGAATTTTCCATTGTATCACGTTTTACATGGGTGGACAAGAAAAAATCACGGATATTTTCCCGTCATGCCACAGAGATCATTTGCACGGGCTTCACCTCCAGGCCGGGGGCCGATTTACGGGAATTCCTGTGGGAATTGCGGGATTCCGCCCGCGGACGTCTCCCGCACATCCGGGATATACGGTTTTCCCCTTGTACCGATTCCAAGGTATATGATATAATAGGTAAAGTATATGGTGTGCGGCAGCGGGATGCCGCCGCCGAAAACCCGTCCAGATTTGGACAAATTCTTGGGATGGAAAGGGGGCGTATGCCCATGCGGTATAAGGAGTGGAGCATTGCCCCGGCCTGCCCTGAAGGGCGGAGGACCCTGGAGGAGGCCGGTGTGCCCGGCCTGCTGGCTCTGGTGCTCTCCTCTCGGGGGATTTATACCCCGGAGCAGGCAGAGGATTTACTCTCCCGCGATGCAAGGCCCCTGCCCGACCCGTGGGAGATGCGGGATATGGAGAAGGCTGTGCCCCGTATCCGACAGGCCCTGGAGCGGGGGGAGCGGATTGCCGTCTATGGGGATTACGATGTGGACGGAATTACCTCCACCTGCCTGCTGACCGACTGCTTCACCCGCCTGGGGGGCTGTGTGATCCCCTACATTCCCGATCGGCTGGAGGAGGGCTATGGGCTGAACGCCGAGGCGGTGACCACGCTGGCACAGCAGGGGATCACCCTGATTGTCACCGTTGACTGCGGGATTACCGGGGTGGAGGAGGTGGCCTACGCCCGCACGCTGGGGGTGGATGTGGTCATCACCGACCACCACGAGTGCAAGGACGCCCTGCCCGATGCGGTGGCCGTGGTGGACCCCCACCGTGTGGACTGCCTCTACCCCTTCAAGGGGCTGGCTGGTGTGGGGGTAGCCCTGAAGCTGGCCATGGCGGTGGCGGGCCCGGAGCGGGCCGGAGCCGTTTTTACCGAATACGCCGATTTGGCCGCTGTTGGAACAGTGGCCGATGTGATGCCCATGACCGAGGAGAACCGCACCATTGTGCAGGCCGGCCTGGCGGCCCTGTCAACCCACAGAAGGCTTGGCTTCGCCCACCTGATTCAGGAGGCGGGGCTGGAAGAAAAGCCCCTCACCTCCATTTCGGTGGGCTATACTCTGGCACCCCGCATCAATGCCGCGGGGCGGATGGGC
>JAHHSF010000114.1 GCA_020025375.1 Oscillospiraceae bacterium
CTCCGCCTCCTGTTCCCCCTGCTTCCCCGCCGCCCAGGGCAGATCCTTCTGACAGGCGGGGCAGTAGAGCGCCTCTCCCCTGTCCATCACCCGGTGGCAGAAGGGACACTTGGGCGGGAAGAGGAGGTCGAAAAGGCGGTCAAGCATTTTGAATGGCCTCAAGATCCTCCAGGGTAATGGGACCGTGGTCTTTTTCAAATTCCCGGATACATTGGTTTGCCAGGTAGATGGTCTGCCCACTCAGGCTTCGTCCTTCATATTTGGCAATATACTTCAGTTTCTGGAAGGTTTCAAGTTCCACCCGCAGGCCAAGATGCTTTTCCCGTTTCATATCATCACCTCATTTGTTGAGATAATAGTAGACAGCATTTCTTGTTTTAAGTTTTATTTATCTAGAAACTAGACATTTTATTTGTGTGTAACGGCCAACAGGCCTTTCGGGGCGGTGAGCCGGGTGCCTGTTTCCATCTCCCATCAAAGGCAATAGGCGTGCCGGAACCGCGCCGTATTCCGGGCGGGTTTTGAACCTTCCCTATGTGACAAACATAAAAAATGTCCGCCGAGGGTTTCCCCGGCGGACATTTTCGCTTATTTAGAGGCCTCGATGGCGCCCTTGATGTCCTTCTTGCTCTCCTTGGCGTGAGCGGTCACATCTGCCTTGTTCTTGGCCCGGCGCATGAGGTTGGAGGGACCCATGACGCAACCGCCCTCACAGGCCATACCCTCAATGAAATTGCCGTCCAGTATCCCCTTGGTGGCCTTGAGCAGGGCTACCTTACACTCGTTGATGCCGCTACAGGGGACGGCCTTGACCTCAAAGTCGGACTCCTTCTCCTTGAGGGCCTGCTTCACGGCGGCGGCCACGCCGCCGCTGGCGGCAAAGGAACGGCCATAGCCGCTGGCGTTGTCCATCTCGGCAGGCTCCAGCTTCTCGATGTCGATGTTCTTGGACAGGAAGAGGGGGTAGAGCTCCTCGAAGGTGAGGGCGCAGTCCACCATGCCCATGGTCTTGCCCAGGTGGAACTCCTTCTTTTTCGCCACGCAGGGACCGAAGAAGACTACCTTGGCCTTGGGGTCCCGCTCCTTGATATGCTTGGCGATCATCACCATGGGAGAGGGAGTAGCGGAGACCAGGGGAAGCGCCGCGGGGGCGTGCTTTTCAATGTACTCCACGAAGGCGGGGCAACAGGAGGAGGCCAGCATTCCCTTCTCCACCAGCTCGTCGCTCTCATGGTCAGCCACCAGGTCGGCACCCAGGGCCACCTCCAGCACGTCGTAGAAGCCCAACTGCTTCAGGCCGGCGACCACCTGGCCCAGGCTGGCGGGGGCGAACTGGCCGGCAATGGAGGGCGCCAGGACGGCATAGATGTGGTAGCCCCAGCGGTCGGCACCCCGAAGCATCTGGATGGCATCCACGATGAAGGACTTGTCCATAATGGCGCCGAAGGGGCACTGGTTGGTGCAACTGCCGCAGGAAATGCACTTTGAGGGGTCGATAGTAGCCTTCTTATCCTCGCCCATGGAGATGGCGTTGACGGGGCATCCCTTCTCACAGGGACGGACGTTGCGGTCGATGGCACCGTAGGGGCAGGCGGCGATGCACTTGCCGCAGGCGATACATTTGGTATGGTCGATGGTGGCCCGGCGGTTCACCACGGTGATGGCGTCTTTGGGGCAGGAATGGACGCAACGGGTGGCGATACAGCCGCGGCAGGCGGGACCCACGGTGATCTCGGTGACGGGACACTCGTCGCAGGCCACGGGGAGGACCTCCACCATGCAGGGGTTGGTCTTGTCCCCGCCCATGGCCACCTTCACGCGGTCGTTGATGATGGCCCTCTCCTTGTAGATGCAACAGCGCATCTTGGCCTCGGGGCCGGGGATGATCTGCTCGGCGATGTCCAGCATTCCGGTCTGGAACTTGTCCTCCCAGGCCAGACGGGCCACCGCTTCCAGTACGTCACATTTCAGTTCTTGTACATTGGTCTCAAATTCGCGCATATTCGGCTCTCCTCTTATCATAAGTATTTATCTTTCATTGACTATTCTATACGGCGGCCGCTGGGCTGTCAATCATAAAAAGGGAAGAAAAAAAACTCGTTTTTTCCTGTTCCCCTGTGGACTTTCCCGCCGAATCCCGAACGCTTCCCAGCAGGAAAACAAAACCGTCTACACCCATAAAGCGGATGTAGACGGTCTTCTTACGGGAGTATCCCCACAAGGGACCACCAAGTCAGGTAGAACAGCACGCCCCCCGCCAAGACCAGGAAGGTCATGGGAAGGCCGAGCCGCAGGACCTGGCGGCTGGTGAAAAAGCCCTTGGTTACCCCTATTCCCAGGGTGACGTGGTGGAATGGCAGAATAAAATGCTGGCTGACCGCCACATAGATGAGGAACAGGACCACCAGCGCGGGGGCCTTGCCCATGCTCACCGTCATCAGAAGGGGAATGGACACCGCAAGAGTGGTGACGTTGCTCCCCAGTAGCAGATGCATGCCCATGGTGCACAGGAGGATGGCCAAGGCGTACTTCCAGGAGAAGCTGGCGGGGAGGAGGGCACCCAGCCGCCCAAACAGAAGCTCCGCCAGGCCACTGTTGGTGATGACGCTACCGATGGAAAAGGCGGCGGTGAGGAAAATGAGCACCTTTCCGTCCTGGGCCCGCAGGTCCTTCCGGCCCAGCAGGCCGCAAGGGACCAAGAGGGCAGTGCCCACGACCACGATCCAGGTACTACTCAGACCGTGAAGGGGCTCGGTGGCCCAGAGAACCACGGTGGCGACGATGAGGACCAGGTTGCGTATGTCCCCCGCCGTGAGAGGCGGGTAGACCAGCTTCTCACGCTCCCCACCCCGGTAGCCCTTCAGCTCCCTTCGGAACAGGAGGAGGAACAGAAGAGAGGAGCAGAGCAGGATGCAAAGGGTGGGGGGCGCCAGGTAGAGAATCCACTGCCATTCGGAAAGCGCTATCCCGCTGATGGAAAGCAGGCTGAAGTTCAGCACGATGTCCCCCCGCAGGAAGAGCAGTCCTACCAGGATGCCTGTGAAGAAGAGGCCGAAGAGGAGGGCCGACCGGGTCTCCTCCGGTGTCTCTCTCCGCTCCAGATAATCAGAAAACAGAGAGGCCACGATGAGAGTCCGGGAGATGGATTGGGGAATGAAGAGGGCCGTGACAGCGGAGCAGAGGATCATCGCTATGAGAAGCCGGGGTGCCGTACCGGCGAACCTGCTGAGCAAGGGCTCCAAGATCCGCCGGGCCAACCCGCTGTTCAGCACCCCCTGGGAAAAGAGAAAGGACACTGCAATGAGGACAAAGTCCTTGGAAAAGGGAAAGGTGAGCACATTTCGGGCCGGCACCCCGCTAAAGAGCAGAAAGCCGGACAGGAGGACGAGGGAGGCCACCGTCTGGTCCACCGCGCCGGTAGCCCACCAGAGGATGACCGCCATCAAGAGTCCCAGGGTGAGGCCCTGGCCTACCGACATCCCCAGCGGACGAAGCAGCGGGAGCGCCGCCAGGAGGAACGCCGAGATTACCAGCACGCCCCACGTTTTGGCTGTCCTATGTTTCTCCATGTCTCCCCTCCTCCCTATGCTCTGGTTTTCTTTTTATATTAAATGTTTTTTTCCAAATACGCAATCTTATTTGCACGAAATTCCTTATTCCGCCAGCTCCAGAAGGACGGCACCGCCCTGGCCGCCGCCCATGCAGAGGGTGGCGATGCCATACTTGGTGCCGGTGCGCTTCATGCCGTGGACCAGGGTGGTCAGGATGCGGGCACCAGTGGCACCCAGAGGGTGGCCCATGGCGATGGCGCCGCCGCTCACGTTGACCTTGCTCTTGTCCAGGCCCAGCTCGTTGATGACGGCCAGGCTCTGGGCGGCGAAAGCCTCGTTCAGCTCAAACAGGCCGATGTCCTCGATCTTCAGCCCGGCCTTGGCCAGGACCTTGCGGACGGCGGGCACAGGGCCGATGCCCATGAGGCGGGGGTCCACACCCACGATGGAGTGAGCGATGATCTTGGCCATGGGCTTGTAGCCCAGCTCCTTCATCTTCTCGCCGCTCATAAGCAGGAGGGCGGCACCGGCGTCGCTCCGGCCGCAGGAGTTACCGGCGGTGACCTTACCCTTGCCGTCGGTGCGGAAGACGGGCTTCAGCTTGGTGAGACCCTCCATGGTGGTTTCACGGGGCTGCTCGTCGGTATCGAACACGATGGGGTC
>JAHHSF010000115.1 GCA_020025375.1 Oscillospiraceae bacterium
GAGGATGCCGATGGCCACCGAAACCCCAAAGGCCACCAAAATACCGCTGATGGTGGGGATGGCCACGAAGCCGTCGTTCCCGGTGCCCAGCACCAGGGCGATGACATTTGTGATGATGTTGGCCATGATGATGCCCAGGACGATTCCGATGATACCGCCGATGGCCGAGGTGGTACCGGCCTCGATGATGAACTGGCTTCGGATGTCCCGGCGCTTGGCCCCCAGGGACTTGCGGACGCCGATCTCACGGGTGCGTTCGGTGACCGATACCAACATGATGTTCATAATGCCAATGCCGCCCACCAGCAGGGAGATGGCGGCGATCAGGGTGAGGATGGCCATGAGCAGGGCCAGCATGGAATCCATGGAGTCCATCATTTCGGCGGAGGTCATGACAAAGTAAAAGTCGGTGTCCTGGAAGGTTTTGAAGAGCCGGGTCTCCACGATGCCCTTGGCGGCGGCGGCGGTTTCCCGGGCGGTGCTGGTGAACATATAGAGGGTGTAGTAGCTGGGGGAGCCCATCCCCTCCGCCTTGGTGTAGGGGAGGTAGATGACGTCGTCCACGCTCCCCATGGTGAGGTCGGCGGCGGTGTCCAGCACCCCGATAACGGTGAAGGGCTCGCCCCCCACGGTGAGGGTCTTGCCCATGGCGTTTCCGCCGAAGGCCTCCTGGGCCAGGTACTGACCGATGACACAGACGTTCTGGACCCGCTCCACGTCGATGTAGGCCAAAAAGCGACCCTCAGCCAGCTTTTCGCCGGTCATGGTCTGTCCTTTCTCATTGAGGAAGGTCTCGCCCACGCCGTAGATCTTGGTGCGCTTGAACTCGTCGCTTCCCTGGCGGACAGCGGCCTGAGTCTGGAGATAGGGGGTGACCCCGGAGAGGTACTGGGGGTACTTTGCCACCAGGGCGTACATATCGTCGGCGTCCACAGTGCGGGAGGAGCCGTCGCTGTATACCTGGGCCTGGACCAGATTGGCCCCCATTTTTTCAAACTGGTCATTCATATAGTTCTGCATCCCGTTGCCCAGGCTGGTGATGATGATAACGGCGGCCACGCCGATGATGATACCCAGCATGGTGAGGAGGGAACGCATCTTGCTGGTCATCAGGGATTTGACGGCCAGGCGGAAGGATTGGGTAAAATTCATACCTCGGCCTCCTCTCCGACGGGGGAGGACTCGTCTTCGGCCTCGCCGGGCTGGACCACGGCCTTGGGGTCGTGGGCATCCCCGTCGTAGATGATCTTGCCGTCCTGGAGGCGGACGATGCGCTTGGCCTTCACGGCGATGGAGTTATCGTGGGTGATGAGGATCACCGTGTCCCCCTCGGCGTTGAGCTTCTGGAGGAAGGCGAGGACCTCCCGGCCTGTCCGGGAGTCCAGGGCACCGGTGGGCTCGTCGGCCAGTATGACCGAGGGATTTCCGGCCAGGGCACGGGCGATGGACACGCGCTGTTGCTGGCCGCCGGAGAGCTGGCTGGGCAGGTTCTTCCACTTATCGGCCAGACCCACCCGTTCCAGGGCCAGGACGGCCCGCTCATGCCGGGTCTCGGCATCCACTCCGGCGTAGAGGAGAGGGAGCTCCACATTCTCCTGCACAGTGAGCTTGGGGATGAGGTTGTACTGCTGGAAGATGAAGCCCAGCATCTTGTTCCGAATTTCGGCCTGCTCGTCATCCTCCATGGTGGACACGTCGATGCCCCCCAAGTGGTAGGTGCCGCTGGTGGGCACGTCCAGACACCCAATGATGTTCATGGCGGTGGATTTGCCCGAGCCGGACTGGCCTACGATGGCCACGAACTCCCCCTTGTCGATCGTCAGGTCGATGCCGTCCAGGGCGTGGACGGTCTCCGCCCCCATTTGATATATTTTATAAATATTTTTTAGCTCGATGAGGTGTTCCACGGGCTTAGCCTCCCACCATCATAGCCATCATATTGCTGGACCGGTTTTCCAGAAGGATGGTCTCTCCCTCCTGGATTCCGTCCAGGATTTCGATGTACTCTTCGCTGCTCTTGCCCAAGGTGACGGCCCGCTCCTCGATCTTGCTTCGATCGAGGATGTTGCCGTTTTCGTCCATGGCACCGGGGAGGGCCACCAGGACGGTGTTGCCCCGAACTACATAGTCCACAGGGACGGTAAGCAGGTCGTCGGCTTTCTCCACGATGATCTTGGCCGAGATGTTCATGCCCGGGTACAGCCCCTGGGCCAGCAGGTCGCCACCACTGCCGTCCAGCTTTACGGTGACGGGGTAGGTGGTCTTGCCGTTGGCGGTGGTGCCGTTGATGTTCACCTTGTCCACTACGCCGGTGAAGGTCTGGCCGTCCAGAGAGTCGGCGGAAACCTCCACCAGTTGTCCCACATGGATTTTGCCGATGTCCAGCTCGCTGATGCTCATGTCAAAGGTGAGGGTGGTCATGTCATAGATGACCGCCAGATAGGGGGAGGCCCCGGAGGTGGCGGCGGTGGAGGGGTCCACATTGTCCCCGGCCTTGTAGTTTTTCTCGATGATGGTACCGGCGATGGGGGCCTTGATGGTATAGTTGTCCAGTGCGTCCTTTGCAGACTGGAGGTTCAGCTTCGCGGACTGGACGCTCAGGCGGGCATTCTCAATCTGGTCGGAGATGGTGTCCCCCTTGAAAACGCCGATGAGCTGGCCGTCGGTGACCGGGTCACCCTCCTTCACATAGAGGGTGGCCAGCTCCCCGCTGGTTTTCGCGACGACCTGCTTGTTGGCGGCGTACTCGAAGGAGCCGGAGGAGGCGCAGGTGGCGTTCCCCACGGTGGCGGTGCCGGTGCTGGTCACGTCCAGGGCGCCGGGGTTTGGGACCTTTACGGTGACGTTCCGCACCAGGGTGCCGCCCAGGCCCACCGAGTTGGTGGCGGCAATCTCGTCCACCGTGCCGGTGAGGACCTCGGTGGTCCCATCCACGGCGATGGAGGCGGCCTGGCCCACGGAGAAGGCGGCGGCATCAGCAGCATGGAAGGGGACAGTGAGCTTCATAGTCGTGTTGTCCAGGATGGTAGCCACGGGGGAACCGGCGGCAATGTTGTCGCCGGGGTCGAAGTTTAGAGTTTGGATGACGCCGTTGGCGTTGGACTTAAGCTGGGTGTCCTCCTGGCTGCGGAGGAACTGGTTATAGGTCAGCTGGGCCTGCTCCACCCCCAACTGGGAGCGGGCGATGTTATTCTCCACATCCCCCGTGTCCAGCTGGAAGAGAAGGGTATCCTTCTCTACCACATCCCCCTCCTCAAAGGGGGCGGAGAGGACCTCGCCCTTTACCAGGGCGGTGACCTTGTAGGAATCGATGGGCTGGACGGTACCGCTGCCAGACACGGCCACCGTCAGGTCCCGGACCGTGGCGGTATCCGACAGATAGGTGCTGGCCGCGGTGACACCGCCCCCTCCTATGCACTGAGAGAGGATCAGGGCTAGAATCAGGACCAGCACCAAAAGGGGTGCGAGCCGCCTGAACCACTTTTTCCGCTTCTTTTTCGCATTTGCGGTGGGGGCCGTTTGCTTCAATTTGGTGTTTTCCATGTTGGTTCTCCTTGAAAAAATTAGATCCCGGTTCCGGTGGGATGCTTCATTATTTTACTTTAGAAATATAGTATATCGCCATTGTGAGCTGGGAGCAAGAGAAGGGGGGAAGGTTCAAAAACTGTTTACAAGTGGGGCCCTCTTATCGGAAAGGATTATACTAAAAAAAGGATAAAAGTTCTTTGGTAAAAACTAAAGGTTTTCTTAAAATCTCATGTGTGGGAAGATTGCAAGTAAAATTTGTATGACGATGTGTATAAGGGTGGGAAGGGCTGTCCAAAATAGCCTCGGAGGTGTTTCCATGAAGAAACCGATGAAACAGACTATTGGCGATTTCCTGGCCGGGCGGGGCTTCTACATCGTGCTCTTCCTGTGTGTGGCGGCCATCGGCGTGTCCGGCTGGTATCTGATGAGAGAGATCGCCCTTCCCGGCGGCGCGCCGGTGGGGGGGGGGCGGTGGATGCCGCAGTGGCGGTGGAGGGGGCGTGGGGGCGGGGGCGCTCGCAGTTGGAATCTCCCAGGGCCAATTTCCTCATTGGCTAATACCATGTGACTCTTTCATATGGCAGAGGGTAGAACCAACGTCTGTTTAACAGCATGGCTCTGCCCTCTGTTTGATTGTATCATGCATT
>JAHHSF010000116.1 GCA_020025375.1 Oscillospiraceae bacterium
GGCGTTCACATAAGCGGTGCCGCCGCCGGCCACGATGCCCTCTTCCACAGCGGCCCGGGTGGCGTTGAGCGCGTCCTCGATGCGGAGTTTCTTCTCCTTCATCTCGCTCTCAGTGGCGGCGCCCACGCGGACGATGGCCACGCCACCGGCCATCTTGGCCAGGCGCTCCTGGAGCTTCTCCTTGTCATAGTCGGAGGTAGTGGCCTCGATCTGGCTGCGAATCTGGGCAACCCGGGCCTTGATGGCATCGCTGTTGCCGGCGCCATCCACGATGATGGTGTTCTCCTTGGACACCTTGACCTGCTTGGCGCGGCCCAGCATATCCATGGTGGCTTCCTTCAGCTCATAGCCCACGTCGGAGGAGACCACGGTGCCGCCGGTGAGGACAGCGATATCCTGAAGCATCTCCTTGCGGCGGTCACCGAAGCCGGGAGCCTTGACGCATACCACATTCAGAGTGCCGCGGAGCTTATTGACGATGAGGGTGGACAGGGCATCACCCTCCACGTCCTCAGCAATGACCAGAAGCTTCCGGCCGGACTGGGCGATTTGCTCCAGGATGGGGAGCAGGTCCTGGATGGAGGAGATCTTCTTATCGGTGATGAGAATGAGGGGCTCATCCAGAACGGCCTCCATCTTCTCGGTGTCGGTGACCATGTAGGGGGTGACGTAGCCGCGGTCGAACTGCATACCCTCCACCACCTCAGAATAGGTCTCGGCGGTCTTGGACTCTTCCACGGTGATGACGCCGTCAGCGGAGACCTTCTCCATGGCCTCGGCGATGAGGGTGCCGATGGTGTCATCCCCGGAGGAAACGGCACCCACGCGGGCAATGTCGGCAGTGCCGGAGACCTTCTTGGAGTTCTTCTTAATCTCCTCAATGGCGGTCTCAGTGGCCTTGGCGATGCCCTTACGCATGATCATGGGGTTGGCTCCGGCGGCCAGGTTCTTCAGGCCTTCGCGGATGATGGCCTGGGCCAGGAGGGTGGCGGTGGTGGTGCCGTCGCCAGCCACGTCGTTGGTCTTGGTGGAGACCTCCTTCACCAGCTGAGCGCCCATGTTCTCAAAGGCATCGTCCAGCTCAATCTCCTTAGCAATGGTCACGCCGTCGTTGGTGACCAGGGGGGAACCGAACTTCTTATCCAGCACCACGTTGCGGCCCTTGGGGCCCATGGTGACCTTCACGGTGTCAGCCAGCTGGTTGACGCCCCGCTCCATAGCATGGCGAGCTTCCTCGCCGAAAATAATCATCTTAGACATGACAGACAACCTCCGTTAAAGAAGTAATTTTTTAGAGATGGGACTATCGTTCTTACTCAACGATAGCCAAAATGTCGTTCTGACGGACGATGGTGTACTCCTCACCGTCCACCTTGACCTCGGTGCCGGCATACTTGCTGAGGATGACCTTGTCGCCCACGGCCACGGTAATTTTGACTTCCTTGCCGTCCACCAGACCGCCGGGGCCCACGGCGATGACTTCGGCCACCTCGGGCTTCTCCTTAGCCGCAGCGGTCAGGATAATGCCGCCCTTGGTGGTCTCCTCGGCCTCCATCATCTTCACGATGATACGGTCCGCTAAAGGCTTCAGTTTCATGGTATGTTTCCTCCTTAAATATATATATTTTCTATCTAACAGCTTCGAACGGTTAGCACTCGAAAAGACTGAGTGCTAACTACGAGTATGATGATACCGCTTTTCCTGCAAAAAATCAACCCCCAATTTTGAAAATTGGGGGTTGAGAGCGGTAAAATTCACCTTTTGTTCACAATCGCCTGGCAGGAGTGCTAATCGACGGGGCCGGAGCGTAAGAGACCCCCTCGGGGTGGAAGAAGTTCACCTTTTTCCCGGAGATGGAGACGGTAAAGCTGTGATCCACCATAACCTCTCCGTCCACCACCACGGTGATGGGCTGGGGGGAGGAAAACTCCACCCGGTCGGTGTGGAAGGCCTGGACCTGGTTAGGGAACTCCCAGTACCGGCCCACGGCGTATTTTTTCACCAGCCGGAGGAAGGTGAAAAGGCTTACTTTTGGTACCAGGAGGACGTCCAGGATTCCGTCATCGGGCAGGGCATCGGCCACGGGCATGAAACCGCCGCCGTAATGCCGGCCATTGCAGATACAGAGGATGGTAAAGTCCTGGGAGAGGGTCTGGCCCTCCACCGCGACGGTCATGGGCCGAGCCAGATCCTTAAAGAAAATGTTGACCAGAAGAGAGAGTATGTAGGCCCCGGCCCCCCGCACCAGGGGGAGGGACTTATACTTTGGCACGTCGGCGGCCACTCGCGCATCCACCCCGGCGCAGACAATGTCCAGCCCCAGCCTTCCGTTACAGTCCATGACATCCAGGGCGGTCTGAGGCCCTTCCCGGAGGGCAATCAGGTCGCGGAACCGTTCGGCCCCCTCCCCAAATATCTTCAAAAAGTCGTTTCCTGTCCCGGTGGGGACGTGGGTAACAGCCAGGTTGTCAAAGCCCGCCCCACCGCAGACCACCTCATTGAGGGTGCCGTCCCCGCCGCAGGCGTAGACCCGAACGGCTTCCCCCGACTCACCGGCGGCCCTGGTGAGTTTTTCCGCGTGCCCGGCGTATTCGGTGACGACCATCTCATAGTCCAGCCCGGCGAAGAGTTCAGTGATCTCCCCCTCCAGCGCGCGGAGGGCGTTTTCCTTCCCCGCCGTGGGATTGATGAGGAAAAGATGCTTCAACGCTCCTCGCCCCGCTTCCGCCTGCCCTTCTCATAGAGGAAGAGGTCGCATTTGATCATGCCGTTGTAGAGCTTTCGCTTCTTGTCGGCCCCGCGGCCAAAGGTACGCTCAAACTCGGTGTGGGAAGAGAGGAGGGCCAGCTGCCAGCCCTGGGGCAGGGCGGCGAAGGTCCGCCCGAAGGCGGCGTAGAGCCCCTCCACCTCCCGGCGTTCCATGAGCCGCTCCCCGTAGGGCGGGTTGGTGACGATACGGCCATAGGGTTCCTCCCGGTGGAAGGCGGTGGCATCGGAGACCTCAAAGCGGACTACGTCCTCCACCTCGGCCAGGACCGCGTTGCGCCGGGCCAGCTCCACAGCGGCGGGGTCGATGTCCCCGCCCCAAATATCGTAATCACCATCATATTCTTTCTCCATAGCCTCGTCGGCGGCCTCCAGCCACAGGTTGCTGCCCATCCGCTCCCACTTCTGGGCAGAGAAGGACCGGGAGAGGCCGGGGGCCCGGTTCTTGGCGATGAGGGCGGCCTCGATGGCAATGGTACCCGAGCCGCAGAAGGGGTCGCAGAAGGGGTCCCGGCCCCGGTATCGGGAGAGCATCACCATGGCAGCGGCCAGGGTCTCCCGCAGGGGGGCCTCCACCCCCTGGGCCCGGTAGCCCCGCTTATAGAGTCCGGCCCCGCTGGTGTCCAGCATGAGGACGGCCTCGTCCTTCTGGATGGCGAACTGGACCTGATAGAGGGCCCCGCTTTCAGGAAGGGTGGTCAGACCGTAGGCCTGACCCAGGCGGGTGGCCACCGCCTTATTCACGATCTTCTGGCAGTCGGGGATTGAGTGAAGGGCGGAGCCGATGGAGTAGCCCTTCACGGGAAATTTCCCGTCCTTGGGGATGAGCGTTTCCCAGGGCAGGGCGCGCGTCCCCTCAAAAAGGGCGTCAAATGTGGGGGCCGGAAAGCGGCCCAGGACCACCAGCACCCGCTCGCCGGTACGCAGGTTCAGGTTCATCCGGGCAAGGTCCAGAAAACTTCCCCGGCAAAAGACCCGGCCGTTCTCTGCCCGGACGTCGGCCAGCTCCAAGCGGCGCAATTCGTCGGCCACCAGGCCCTCCAGGCCGAACAGGCAGGGAACTGCAAATTCCAGTCGTTCCATGGTATCTCCTCATATCTCTTACAGAATCATTTGTCACAATATCATACCCGAAAAAGCCGCTGTTGGCAAGGCTGAACCCCTTCCAAGCTCATACTTTCCTCTATCTTTTTGCGAAAAAGCATGGTATACTGAACCCATAAGCGCATCCGTGACCCGCTCAGAAAGGAGGTTTTTATGAATCCAAGCTATCTCTGGCTGGCCGCCGTCATCCTTCTGGTCATCATCGAAGGGGCTACGGTGGGTCTGGTCTCCATCTGGTTTGCCATCGGGGCGGCCGCCGCCTTCCTGGTCTCCCTCTTTGCCCCCTCTTTCTGGG